>CALUKF010000025.1 GCA_944321145.1 uncultured Odoribacter sp.
CCTGTTTGCCGGCGACCTTTTCCGGATGTACACGAAGTTTTGTGAGAAAAAGGGGTGGAAAATAGATGTTTCCAGTTTCAATGAAGGTACTGCCGGCGGTTATAAAGAGATTGTCGCCAGCGTTTCGGGCACGGGTGTTTATGGGATATTGAAATACGAGTCCGGCGTGCACCGCGTGCAGCGCGTTCCGGAGACCGAGACGCAGGGGCGTGTCCACACGTCGGCGGCAACGGTAGCTGTGCTGCCTGAAGCAGAGGAGTTTGATGTGCAAATCAACGAGGGCGAAATCAAGTGGGATACTTTCCGTTCCGGCGGTGCGGGCGGGCAGAATGTGAACAAAGTGGAGTCCGGTGTGCGCCTGCGTTATATGTGGAAAAATCCGAATACCGGCGTGACCGAGGAAATCCTCATTGAGTGTACCGAGACGCGCGACCAGCCCAAAAACAAGGAGCGTGCCCTTGCGCGCCTGCGTTCGTTCATTTATGACAAGGAGCACCAGAAATACCTTGACGATATTTCCGCCAAGCGCAAAACCATGGTGAGCACCGGTGACCGTTCCGCGAAAATCCGTACTTATAATTATCCGCAAGGGCGCGTGACCGACCATCGCATCAACCTCACTCTCTACAACTTGCAGGCAGTATTGGACGGGGCGTTGGATGAGATTATCGAGAAATTGCAGATTGAAGAAAATACAGAACGTTTGAAAGCAAGCGGACTATAAAAACAATATAACCATGACGAAAGATTACAATCAATTGTTTGAACAGATTAAGGCGAAGAAATCTTTTCTTTGCGTGGGTTTGGACTCGGATATTGCCAAAATCCCTGCCCATTTGTTGGGGGAGGATGACCCCGTGTTTGCCTTTAACCGTGCCATCATCGATGCTACCGTTGACGTGGCGGTTGCCTATAAGCCGAACATCGCTTTCTATGAATCCCGAGGCGTGGAAGGCTGGCGGAGTTTGGAGCGGACGATGGAATACCTGCATACGAATTATCCGGAAATCTTCACCATTGCCGACGCCAAGCGCGGCGACATCGGCAATACTTCCCGGATGTATGCCAAAGCATTTCTCGAAACCATTGATTTCGATTCGATTACCGTCGCTCCTTACATGGGCGAGGATTCCGTGACGCCCTTCTTGGAATATCCCGGCAAATGGGTGATATTGTTGGCATTGACCTCCAATAAGGGAGCGTTTGATTTCCAGTTTTTTGAGGAAGAGGGCGAGAAACTCTACGAGCGTGTGCTGCGCAAATCGCAGGAATGGGGCGATGCCAGCCGCATGATGTATGTCGTGGGGGCAACGAAAGCTGACATGTTGGAGGGCATTCGGCGCATTGTGCCTGACCATTTCCTGTTGGTGCCCGGTGTGGGCGCGCAGGGTGGTAGCCTGGAGGAGGTTGCCAAGTATGGCATGAACGCCCGTTGTAGCTTGCTGGTCAATTCTTCCCGCGGCATCATTTTTGCCGACCGCACAGAGAATTTTGCTGTCCGTGCCGGCGAGGAAGCGCGCAAGCTCCAACGCGACATGGAACGCCTCTTGGCGGAACACGGCATTTGCTAAACAGTTTTCAGGGGCTGTATCAAAATGCTAGTCATACTCCTCCGTCTGCTTCGCAGCCACCTCCCCTAGCTTAGGGGAGTAGCTTGAATACCAGACATTTCAAACTCTCCCCCTATTAGGGGGAGTACCCTGAAGGGGGGAGGGAGTATGAAAAAAGGCATTTCGATACAGCCCCTGAAAATTATTTTCCCTACACTCTTTTCCCCATCTCGTAGGCTTCCAGCAAGGCAGGTTTGCCCTCGATTTCCCCGACGTGCCATACCCCGCCGCAGAATACCGTCTTGACGGGGCAAAGATACGCTGTTCTTGTCTTTCCTCCTGTACCCGAATTACGGATTTTTTCTTTCTGGCAGCCAAGCGCGGCATGTTTTGGGGTGTTTTTGTCATCATCTGATTCCCAGCCTATTCAGATTCTATTCACGGTCTGTTCCCGTAACACTCCCAATTCATCTCCAGTTTATCCCCGTTCTTGGAATAGTCGTGACCGGCGGAGGAACGCTGGAAAAGCCGGTTGATTGCCTTGTTGCTTGCAGATTTGATGGGAAGGTGGATGTGAAAAGAGGCTGCCTTGGATTTCTCGGCTGCCTCTTGAAAGGGTGGTCCCACTTGGGCTTGAACCAAGGACTCCCTGATTATGAGTCAGGTGCTCTGACCAACTGAGCTATGGGACCTGCATATAATTTATGCTTTAAGAATGGTCGTGTTTTTCTGCGTGCAAAGATAGGGATAAAATCCGGTTTTTTGCAAGCGGATTGGAAAAAAAATATTATTTTCGTAGGACGTAAACAGAGATATGGAAATGAAGATTTGTTTGTTGGTCATCGGGAAGACGGACGCTTCGTATGTCCGGGAGGGAATCGCTGAGTATGAGAAGCGATTGGCGAAGTATGTGCCGTATGAAATGAAGGTGTTGCCGGACGTGCGTTTTGCGAAGAACCGGACGGAGGCGATGCAGAAGGAGCAGGAGGGGGCGATGATTCTTGCCCAGTTGCAGGATTCGGATTGGGTGGTGGTGTTGGATGAGCGGGGGCGGGAATATACGTCGGTGGAGTTTGCCGGTTATCTGGAGCAGAAGATGTTGGCAGGGACGCGGCGGTTGGTTTTTGTGGTGGGAGGTCCCTACGGGTTCGCGGAGGCGGTTTATGCCCGGGCGAACGATAAGGTGGCGCTGTCGAAGATGACTTTTTCGCACCAGATGGTGAGAATGATATTTGTTGAACAGTTTTACCGGGCGATGACCATATTGAAGGGCGAGCCCTATCATCATGAGTGATATGAATGCGAAAATCAGAAAAGCATCGGTGGTCTTGTTTTTTGCCGTGGTGCTGTTGGGGGCAACGGGGTTGACGGAGTTTTTGTTTTACCGCCAGGATGAAAAAGTGTGGGTGCAGCATTTCGAAGCCCGCTTGCATGAGCAGGAGGCTTGGGCAGACCGGATGTTGGCGTCGTTTGGCGACAGTGTGCGGATGGAGAAGGAGGATTACGAGCGGGAGGTGCTCTTTTTGGGATTCCGGAAGGGGAGAATCTTTTTCTGGTCAGACCGTTTCAGTTATCGGGGGATATATCCTAGCTTGGCTTCAGGGGTGAATTTTATCCACTGGGGGAATACGTATTACGAGGTGCGCCACCGGCAATATGGGGAGACGGACTATTTCGCTTTGCTGAAAATCAAGGATGTGTATCCTTACAACAGCCGTTATTTGCGAGACCATTTTGCCGATTATCTGAAGATTGCCGACGAGAATGTGGATTTGGTGGATGTGCACCAGACGGAGGTGGATGGCGGTTGCCTGATTCAGGACAAGGACGGGCAGGGGGTGTTTTATCTGGTTTTTGATGAGAATTATAAGGATGTGCGGACGAATTATGTGTTGATAGCCTTTTACCTGATTTTCTTTTTGAGCCTGTTTTATGTGTACGACTTGCTGTTGCAGAGTACTAATTCGTGGCGGCGGCAACTGGTTTATTTGGGAGGATTTGTGCTTTTCCTGATTTTGTTGCGTTGGGTGATGCAGGCGTGCGAAATCCCATCGAGCATATACCGCCTGCCGATTTTTGCAAACCATTTTGAGGTGGATAGTTTTTTGATATCCATTGGCGATTTGCTGTTGTCGGGCATCAGTTTCTTTTATGTGTTTTATGCGACTTCGGCGCATATCCGGATTAATTATTCGAATCCGGCGACCCGCCATTATCGTTATTTGATTGGTTGCGGATTGTTGTTGGTGGTTTTCATTTATGTTGATTTTTACAATTTTGTAATCAACTTTTTTGTGGCGAATATGGGCATTCACCTGAATATTGCGCAGTTGATTCACATAGGGAGCGGGTCTGTGATAGCCTTTCTGATTATTTGCCTGGGCGGGTTGGTTATTTTGTTCGGTTTGTGGTGGACGCAGTCGGTGTTGCGCCATTTCTTTTCGTTTCCTGCCGTGATTTTGCTGATTACGGCGGAGAGCCTTGCGTTTTGGGGCATCAGCGAGTTGTTTGGTTTTTATACTGATTTCTGGGATTGTTTCTTTGTGTGGGGGCTGGCGGTGCTGTTAGCCGTGAACCGTTATTTGCTGAAGGTGGAGATACAGCGGGGCATGTTCATCTTGGTCGTTTTCTTGCTTTCGATTTATATTGTGATGATATCCAAGAGATACGAACGCTATGAGGAGTTAGACCAACGCTTGGATTATGCAACGGAATTGATTGAGGAACGCGACAAGAATTTTGAGCAGCATCTGGAGGAATTGGACGAAAATATCCTTTCTTCCATTGAGCTTGCCTTTTTCTTGGGGGTGGGGGATGACGAGGAAGCGGAGAGTTTATTGCGTGACAGGTTGTTGAACATGAGGGGATTCAATTATTATTTGGATGTTACGATTTGCCGGGAGGGCGACAGCCTGTGGCTTAGGGACAGCCATACGCGGCAGGATTGCCGGGAGTATTTTGATTGGATTATCGGCACTGCGGGCTATCGTTTGGGCAATACCCATTTTTATGCCATACGCATTTTCGACGGTTATGTCACTTATTTGGGCAGGTTCCGCATCGGGGACGCGTGGGTTTATTTGCGTTTCGACGCGGGCAAGGATGACGAGGGCATCGGTTATCCGCAATTGCTGTCGCGGAAATCTTCGGAGAGCCAGGATGTGGTGTACCATTATTCTTATGCGAAATATTTGCATGGCGAGTTGGCTGCTTCGGCTGGCGATTTCATCTACACCAAGCAGTTGAAACCTTGGGCAGAACGCACGGGCGAAAGCGTGCGGGTGGTGATTCGGGACAATTACTCACACATGCTGGTGGCGGTGAATGATTATGATACATTGATTATCAGCTTGCCGGAATACACATTTGCCTTGTATTACATGAATACGCTGTATGCGTTTTTGATTTGCATGGTGGTTTCTTCATACGGCATGTTTTTCAACGCGAACGACCGGCGGCGCATTCGGGGCAGGACCTTGAAGACGAGAATCAAAGTCAGCGTGATTTTTTTGATATTCATGTTGTTCTTGCTGTTGACGGCGTTGAGCATTTATATTAACGTCAAGAATTTTGAGAATCGGCATGAGGCGAGGGCGTTTGAATTCTTGCGATATGTGAATAAGGAATTGGAGCGTTTGGATTGCGTGGATTGGCGGGAATGTCCGGGGATTGTGCAGCATTTGGCGAACATATCGGAGCAATTGCTGATAGACATTAATATTTATTCGGTGCAGGGCGGTTTGGTGGCGACTTCCCGCCCGGAGATTTTTCAGCATGATTTCTATGGCTATCTGGTGAATCCGAGAGCTTTGCAGAAGATTGTCGGAGAGGGGGGAACTAATTATTTGGAGTGGGAGGACATGGGGGAATTGCGTTGCATGACGGTTTACATGCCGCTGGTGTTGAGCCAAGAGAAGAGTTATATCCTGAGTATTCCTTATTTTGCCCAGAGCGATGACTTGAATTTGGAGATTATGACGGTGGTCGTTATTGCCGTGAACATTGCGATTATCATGATGGTGTTGGCTTTTGTGCTTTCGGGCTTGTTGGCGGAACGGGTGACGAAGCCGCTGCAGTTGGTAAACGAAAAATTGCAGCAGATGCGGGCTGGTGGCAAAAACGAGAAGATTTCTTATAAAGGGAAAGATGAACTTGCCGTTCTGGTGCAGGCATATAATAATATGGTGGACAAGGTGGATGAGAGCATCCGCCAATTGGCACTCTCGGAACGCGAGACCGCTTGGCGGGAAATGGCACGGCAGATTGCCCACGAAATCAAGAATCCCTTGACTCCGATGAAGTTGAATATCCAGTTTTTGCTCCGTTCACTCCAAATGGAAGATGCAGAAAAATTCAAGCAACGTTTCAAGGATGTTTCGGCGATGCTGATGGAACAGATTGACAATCTGGCGGCGACGGCTTCCGCTTTTTCCGATTTTGCCAAACTGTCTGTGACGCACAACGAGGTGCTGAAATTGGATGAGGTGCTGAAAAATTGCATTCTGTTGTTTGAAAATAATGTTGATAGCATCCGTTACAAATTGGAACCGGACGTGCGGGTGCGGGCAGACCGGGAGCAATTGCGCCGCGTGTTTGTCAATCTTTTGAAGAACGCCGAGCAGAGCATTCCTGCCGGACAGCAGGGAGAAATCACAGTGACTTTGCAGTCAGTCGGTACGCGGGCAGAGGTGCGGGTCAAGGACAACGGCTGCGGCATTCCGGAAGACATCCAGAAAAAGATATTCGAGCCAAACTTTACAACCAAATCCAGCGGTTCGGGCTTGGGCTTAGCGATTTGCCGGCGCATCATTGAGAATTTCGGCGGGGAAATCGGCTTCACGACCGAGTGCGGCGTAGGCACGGAGTTTTACATCTTCTTGGACAAGTGCGAAACTGAGGGGGAGGGTTGAATGAGGAAGGGGCTGGCTGGGAAAATTGCCGGTCTCCTTCTGTTTTATCTTTTTTGTTTGGTTATTGAAAATAGAAAACCTTATCTTTGGATTCCATGAAATATCGGCGACTTTGGCATATAATCATAACGATGTGGATAGGCTTTGCTGGAGAATTGTCATTCGCACAGACATTGAGCAAAGATAGTGTAATTATTCATTTTCAGCAAGGCAAAGGCTTTGATTACAGAAGGTTGACACATTTAGTAGAAATAGATTCTAATGTCCCTCATCGGAAAGAGGCATTAAAAATATTTCAAGATATGGTCATCAAAACCAATCTTCCCTACTACGCTTTTGTTGTTCCCAATATAGCCATAGAAAGGAGCTTCGCTGCCCATTGGTCAGTGGATATTCCCCTGTGGTACAGTCCCTATACGATTGCTCGCAACTATCGTTTCCGCATATTGGCACTTCAACCTTCCCTGCGCTATTGGCTGCGCCAAAGTTTGCAAGGGCATTTTCTTGCCGTCCACGCCCTATGGGGGCAGTTTAATATCTCTGTAAACCATCAGACCCGCTATCAGGATTTCCGCGGTATGTGGGGTGGTGGCATTGATTATGGTTATGCCTTGAGGCTTAAAAATAGGTGGGGCATGGAGTTCAACCTTGGAGCAGGCTACATCCGAACCCGTTACGAAACTTACTTTAACCGGAAAAACGGAGCCTTGTACGGCAAACACCTGGCAAACTACTGGGGCGTGACCCGCTTAGGCATATCCTTGACTTATAAGCTGTGAAACATCCCTTTCCCTAAACGAAATTTTAAAACTAAGACAGGTAAGATTTCAACCACGAACTATCCTTCAAGCTCTTCAATTTCTGGATGGCTTTCGCTTTGACTTACTGGATTCGTTCGGTAGTCATGCCCAGCGCCCTGCTGATTTCCTCCAGCGTCATGGGCTGGCTGTCCTCCAAACCGTAAAACATCGTCAGAATCCTTATTGGCAATTCCTCGGAAGGGGAGAGTGGATGTAGTTGCATGGTGCGATATTTTGCAAAAAGCTCGCCGATTTCGGTGAGTTTCCTTATCTTTGCATAGCGAAAACTTTTAAATACGAACGAGATGAAAAAGCATATTCCGAATCTGATTACTTCGATGAATGCCGTGTCCGGTGCGTTGGCGGTGGGGGTGGCGATGTATGGGCATTTGGCATGGGCGGCGGTGTTGATTCTGCTGGCGATGGTGTTTGATTTCTTTGACGGCATGACGGCGCGGTTGCTGCATGTGAAGTCGGAGTTGGGCAAAGAGTTGGATTCACTGGCGGATATGGTGAGTTTCGGGCTGGCACCGGCGGTGTTGGCGCATTTTCTGATTGTGGAGCTTTTGCCGGGCGGCAACATGGAGGCGTGGGGTGAATGGCGGTGGTGGGAACAGGCGGCGACGGTGGTGCCGTTGTTGATTCCGGCTTTTTCGGCTTACCGTTTGGCGAAGTTCAATTTGGATGCACGGCAGACGATGTCGTTCATCGGGATGCCGACGCCTGCACACGCGTTGTTTTGGGTAGGGCTGGTGCTGGGACGGAGCTGCGAGCCGGAGTTATATGCGCTGTTGTTTGGACATGCGGCGGTGTTGGGCATTTGCGTGGTGATATTATCCGTGCTGCTTGTCTGTGAATTGCCCATGTTCTCCTTGAAGATTGCCGGGTTTGGCTGGCGGGAGAACAAGGTGCGCTACCTGTACTTTGCCGTCCTCGTGGCATGCGCTTGCATTTGGGGCGGTGCGGTGCTTTTCTTGGTTGTTCCCTTGTACCTCTTATTTTCCTTGGGGGCTTTCTTTATAAATCAAAGTCGGCAATAGGGTCGTAGTCCACGTAGTCGGATTCGGGAGAAATGACGTTGTGGTAGAGGACGGTGCTCTGCCGGTGGGGGAAAAGGGACAGTTCCGGCGTAATGGCGGTGCTGTTCTGTATTTTCTTGCCGAAAACCGGAGTGCCGTTGTGGAAGATGTCCCATTGCGACAGGACGACGATGCCTGCCACGGCTGCTGCTGCAACGCCGTATTTGACAGTCCTTTGCAGGCGGCGCACGATGTGCTTTTCCGGTTGCGGGGCGGGAACATGCAACGCTGCCGGTTGGGGCAGGTTGATTTCCACAGGATGGTTTTGCCCTGTTTCCCGTACGGCTATCGGCTCCATGCCGAAGCTCTCTGCCAAGAAATTGCGGTCGCCGCTTTCGAAAAGGATGTTGAAACGGCGGTCTACATAGAACACTCCAATCTCTCCGAAAGGCACCCATTCCCGCCGGTTGAGGCGGTTTTTCAGGTCATCGGCGAAGAGGGCAAGCGCTTGTGTAGCCTTTTCGTAAGGGATGCTTTCCCGCGCGGCAATCCAACCTGCCAACAGCCCGTCGTTGTGCGTCAGGTTGCGGTTGAAGAGGATTTCCTTGGCGGGCGGGCAGATTGTCCCGTTCGTTTCGTCGATGTATGCACCGGTGTAATTGCAAATGAATCCGCCGAAATCGGGGATAATCACGCAATCGTGCAAATATAAGAGGTCGGATATGTATTCAATGTATTTCTGCATGCCACAAAAGTAGGAAAAATCATCCGATTTCCGTACCTCTCCAAGGGAGAATTTTCCGATGAAATTTTTTCCTGCTTCAATATCAGGAAAGTTTGGCAATTTATTGTTTACTTTGCATGTCTAATCAATAAATTTACGATACGATGAAAAAGATATTTGTTACGGGCGGCACGGGATACATCGGTTCGCACACGGTGGTCGAGTTGCAACAAAATGGTTTTGAGGTGATTATTGCAGACAATCTCTGCAATTCCAATATAGGGGTCTTGGACGGCATCGAGAAAATAACGGGCATCCGCCCTGCCTTTGAGCAGATAGATTTGGCAAACGAGGCGGAGACGCGCGGCTTCTTCTCCCGCCACAAAGACTTGGACGCCGTGATTCATTTTGCGGCATTGAAAGCGGTGGGCGAGTCGGTGCAGAAGCCTTTGGAATATTACCGCAACAACCTGAACTCCCTGATGAATGTCATTGGCTGCATGCGGGAGAATGGGGTGCGGAATTTGGTATTCTCGTCTTCCTGTACGGTATATGGGCAGGCAGACGTGTTGCCGGTGACGGAAGAGACGCCGCGCAAACAGGCAGAGTCGCCTTACGGCAATACGAAAGCCATGTGCGAGGACATCATGCGCGACGTGGCAAAGGTGGAAAAGGAAATGAACCTCTTGGCGTTGCGCTATTTCAATCCCATCGGGGCACACCCCTCGGCACATATCGGCGAACTGCCCAACGGTGTGCCCAACAACCTGATTCCTTACCTGACGCAGACTGTGGCAGGCATCCGTGAGCAATTGAGCGTTTTCGGGGACGACTACAATACGCCCGACGGCTCTGCCATCCGTGACTACATTGACGTCGTGGACTTGGCTCGCGCCCATGTCGTAGCCATCCGCCGCCTCTTGGAGGGGAAGAACAAAGCGAATTACGAATACTTTAATATAGGTACCGGACGGGGCGTTTCTGTATTGGAACTGGTGCATGCCTTCGAGCGGGCAACCGGAGAGAAGGTGAACTACCGGATTACAGGACGCCGGGCAGGCGACATTGAAAAGGTGTGGGCAGATACTACGCTGGCAAACACCGAATTGGGGTGGAAAGCCGTCGTGCCCCTCGAAGAGACCTTGGCAAACGCCTGGAGATGGCAGCAACATCTGGGACAGCTCCAAGCCGGGAAATGAATACGGAATAAGTTGAAAACATAAGCATAAACACAATGGAAGAACAAAAACAACAACACGTAGAAATAGACCTGAGCCGCGAGGTGGCAGAGGGCATTTATTCCAATCTTGCCGTGATATCCCATTCGGCATCCGAGTTTATTGTTGATTTTGCACGCTTGATGCCGGGGGTGCCGAAACCCCAGGTAATGAGCCGCATCATCATGACCCCGGAGAACGCCAAACGCCTGCTGTATGCCCTGCAGGACAACATCCGCAAGTATGAGAATACGAACGGGGAAATCCGCCTGAGGCGTGGCAACGACCCCGTGTTCCCGATAGACTTGGGCGCCGGCGGGCAGGCATAAAATGAAACGAAGCAATAAATACAAGAATTATGACAGCAAATTGGTTTGAAGCAAAGGTGAAATATGTGAAGGTGAACGAGGACGGGCGGGAGAAAAAGGTGAACGAGGCATACCTCGTCGATGCGATGTCTTACACAGAGGCGGAAAGCCGGATTATGAACGAGATGGAATCCGTGATTACCGGCGACTACTACATCAGCGCCCTGAAGAAATCCAACGTCACGGAAGTCGTGCCCTCGGAAGATGAGAACGACGACCGTTGGTACAAGGCGAAAGTGGCAATCATAGATGCCGACGAGGTGAGCGGCAAGGAGAAAAGCTCCTTCCAATACTACCTGGTGGCAGCCTCCGATTTCCGCAAGGCATTGGAAAACTTGGAACGCAGCCTGTCGACCTTCGTGGTGCCCTACGAAGTGGCAAGCCTGGCGGACACCACCTTCATGGACGTCTATCCCTACTTTGGCAACGAAGAGGTGCCGGACAATTTGAAGCCCTTGGGCGCCGGAGAAGCCGACGCTGCGGAAAGCACAGGAGAGGACGGCGAATAAGCCGCCCCTCCCATTTATGCGGAGCCAGAAATGAAAGATAGGGAGGCAAAAAACAGGAAGAAAGGCGGCATGGAATGTTAAATATTCCTCACGATTTCGTAAACGTTTGTAGCACATCATATTCGTTTGCAGTGAACGGCTTATTTCTTCCCCCAAAAGATTAGGTTTAATGCCTTTTTCTTTTTTACCTTTGTGGCACGAATTAGCAACGTGAAATTAAAACTAAATGAGTGATATATGAAAACACGTATTGAACACGACCTTTTAGGCGAGAAAGAAGTGCCGGCAGAAGCGTACTATGGTATCCAAACCTTGCGCGGCATTGAGAATTTTCATAACATCAGCGGTATCACCATCAGTGATTACCCGAACTATGTAAAGGCGCTTGCCATGGTGAAATGGGCTGCTGCCAAAGCCAACCAGGAATTGCAGATTTTGCCCGACAACATTGCCGATGCCATTACACATGCTTGCGAGGAAATCATAGGCGGCAAATTGCATGACCAGTTCCCCGTTGACCTCATCCAGGGAGGGGCAGGGACTTCCACGAATATGAACATCAATGAAGTGGTTGCCAACCGCGCCCTCGAATTGATGGGACACGAGAAAGGCGAATACCAATATTGCCACCCGAACAACCACGTCAACATGTCGCAGTCTACGAACGACGCTTATCCGACTGCCTTCAAATTGGCGTTCATCTTCATGAACGAAGAATTGGTGGCTGACCTTCGCCTCCTCATCCAGGCATTCCACCAGAAAGGCGAGGAATTCAAGGAAATCATCAAAATGGGACGCACCCAGTTGCAGGACGCTGTGCCTATGACGGTTGGACAGGAATTCGAGGCATTTGCCGCTACTTTGGAAGAAGAAGTGGAACGCCTCAATCAGAACGCCAAGTTGTTCCTCGAAGTGAACATGGGTGCTACTGCCATCGGTACGGGCATCAACTCCGAGCCGGAATACTCTGCAAAGTGCATCAAGAACCTCCGCATCATCAGCGGCGAGGAATTTGTATTGGCATCCAACCTCATCGAGGCTACCCCGGATGCAGGTTCGTCCGTGATGTACTCTTCTGCATTGAAGCGCTTGGCTGTGAAGCTCTCCAAGATTTGCAACGACCTTCGTCTCCTCTCCAGCGGTCCGCGCTGCGGCTTGAAGGAAATCAACCTGCCGCCGATGCAGCCGGGTTCTTCCATCATGCCGGGCAAGGTGAACCCCGTGATTCCGGAAGTGGTCAACCAAATCTGCTATCGCATCATCGGCAACGACCTGACCGTGACCTTTGCCGCCGAGGCAGGACAATTGCAGTTGAACGTGATGGAACCCGTGATGGTTCATGCCATTTTCAGCTCCATCAAGATGTTGCGTAAAGGCATGGACCGCCTGCGCACGCTCTGCGTCGAAGGTATTACGGTGAATGCTGACCGTTGCCGCGAGATGGTGTTGAACAGCATCGGTATTGTGACCGCCCTGAACCCCACGCTGGGCTACGAAAATTCTTCACGTATCGCTAAACGCGCCCTGAAAGAAAACCGCAGCGTTTACGAACTCGTGCTCGAAGAAGGGCTCCTGACCAAAGAAGAGCTGGACGAGCTCCTGAAACCCGAAAATATGATCAAGCCCCACAAATTCTACATCAAGAAATAAAAGGTGCTTGAGAAAAATAAACGGCTCCGGCATGAAAAAAAGTGCCGGGGCTTTTTGTTTTACCGCTTTTTTGCTTAATATTGCACAAGCGAAACAGAGAGACTGGCAAGTGTGGAACGAGTATATAACTTAAAAATAGGAATCATGAAAAGAACAATGACAAAAGTAGTGGCAATCGCGCTGTTGATTGCAACGGTGCCTGCATTTACAGGCTGTTACGGACCTTACCGCCTGACCACCAAACTGCACGGCTGGAACGGCGAAATCTCTAACCAGAAATTCGTGAACGAATTGGCATTCCTCGGGCTTGCCATCGTGCAGGCTTACTCTGTCTGCCTGCTTGCTGACGGCTTGATTTTCAACTCCATTGAGTTCTGGGGCGGCAACAATCCCATCGCCATGAACGAAGGCGAAGTGGAAACCCAGGAAGTGATGCACAACGGTCAAATGTACCAAGTCATCAAATCCAAGAACAACATGACCGTTGCTTCCCAGGCTACGGGCGAGAGCATGGACTTCCGCTACTTCCCCGAAGAAGGACAATGGTACCAAATGATAGGTGACGAAAAAGGGTTGGCAGTGCGGTAATCCGTTGCCATTCCGATGCCGGCACTGCCAGTGCCGTCGCCTTTAAGAAAAGAATAGCAGAGCCGAGGGCTGCCGGAACATGCCGGCATGTCCTCGGTTTTTTAGTGATTTCCCGTGCCGGTACAGTCCAAATCAAGGTCTGTTCAGGGGACACGTCCGGTTCACCGGTGGTTATTCCCCAGTCCTCGTCCGGTCTGGATGGGCGCAGGAAGAAAGAATCATGAAAGGGGAATGGATGGTGACACGGGAACAGGCTGTGAGCTGGGTTGAAACAGCCCGGCAATCGGATGATGTAAAAATGTGGCGGATTTTGTAGGACATTATCGTATTTTGTTGTAACTTAGGGCGGGAAATTGTAGTAGTAATAAATTAAACACAAGAGTATGATGACACATATTGTAGATGTAAAAGGGCGCGAGATATTGGACTCGCGCGGAAATCCGACGATTGAAGTGGATGTGATTTTGGAAAATGGCGTAATGGGACGGGCTGCAGTGCCCTCCGGTGCTTCTACGGGAGAGCATGAAGCGTTGGAATTGCGCGACGGCGACAAAGACCGCTATCAGGGGAAGGGAGTGCTGACGGCAGTGAATAATGTGAATACGGTCATTGCGGATGCCTTGTTGGGCGAAGATGTGTTCAACCAGGCAGGCATCGATCGGCTGTTGATTGAGTTGGACGGCACGCCGACGAAATCCAATCTGGGGGCAAACGCCATGCTGGGCGTGTCGCTGGCGTGCGCCAAGGCTGCGGCTAATGCGCTGGGCATGCCGCTGTACCGGTACATCGGTGGCTGCAACGCAAAGGTGTTGCCCGTGCCGATGATGAATATCATCAACGGCGGTTCGCATTCCGATTCGCCGATAGCTTTCCAGGAGTTTATGATTCGTCCTGTTGGCGCGGATTCTTTCCGTGAGGCGGTTCGGATGGGGGCGGAGATTTTCCATGCCTTGAAGAAAGTGCTTCACGCACGGGGCTTGAGCACGGCGGTTGGCGATGAGGGCGGTTTCGCGCCTACGCTGAAGGGCACGGAGGATGCTTTGGAGTCTATCATAGAGGCAGTCCTGACGGCGGGTTATGTGCCTGGCAAGGATGTGATGATTGGTTTGGATTGCGCTTCGTCCGAGTTTTACAAGGACGGAATTTATGATTATACCATTTTTGAAGGCACTCAGGGGGCAAAACGGACTTCGGCTGAGCAGGCGGCTTATTTGGAGCAGTTGATTGACAAGTATCCGATTGATTCCATCGAGGACGGCATGGCGGAGAATGATTGGGACGGCTGGAAGTTGCTGACGGAGCGGATTGGAGGGCGTTGCCAGTTGGTAGGGGACGACCTTTTTGTGACCAATGTAGAGTACCTGCGCAAAGGTATTGAGTTGGGATGTGCCAATTCTATCCTGATTAAAGTGAATCAAATCGGCACGCTGACCGAGACGCTCGATGCCATTGAGATGGCGCAACGGGCAGGGTATACGACCGTGACTTCCCACCGCTCCGGCGAGACGGAGGATGCGACCATTGCCGATATTGCCGTAGCCACCAATTCGGGACAAATCAAGACGGGTTCCATGAGCCGTTCCGACCGGTTGGCGAAGTATAACCAGCTCTTGCGGATTGAGGAGGAGTTGGGTGAACTTGCCGTATTTGCCGGAAAGCGTTTTGACCGGAAGTAGGGCATTTTGCAGGCATAAAGCCCGGTCTTTGCCTGTAGCTGTTTCGCTGCTGTTTCGTAGTTGCTGTGCTGCTCTTGCGCTTCGGCGTGCAACAGCAGCGGAACAGCAGCGAAGCAGGTGCGGCGCAAGGAGGGAGGGGATATAGCGCGGATATACCGCATCCCCTTGCCGTTATCAGTAGATAAATTCTCCGGCTTCGCTGCGGATGGTGAGTCGGTTGCCTTGTCCTTCGTTGGGGAGGCAGCGGCCTACGATGCGGGCATCGACGCCGAAACTCTCGGAGAGGGCAATGATTTCAGGGGCGAGGGATTCATCTACATAGATTTCCATGCGGTGCCCCATGTTGAATACTTTGTACATTTCCTGCCACGGCGTGCCTGATTGTTCTTGAATCAGGCGGAAGAGGGGCGGGACGGGGAAAAGGTTGTCCTTGACCACGTGCATGTTCTCGACAAAGTTCAGGACTTTGGTCTGCGCTCCGCCGGAGCAATGCACCATGCCGTGGATTTCTTTGCGGTGCAGGTCTAAAACCTTTTTGATAATCGGGGCGTAAGTGCGGGTTGGCGAGAGCACCAACTTGCCGGCGTCAAGCGGGGTGCTTTCCACCGGGTCGGTGAGCCGGCATGCTCCGGTGTAAATCAATTCGGCAGGCAGGTTGTTGTCGTAGCTTTCCGGATATTTTTCAGCCAGGTATTTGGCGAATACGTCGTGGCGGGCAGAGGTCAGTCCGTTGGAGCCCATGCCGCCGTTGTATTCCTGCTCATAGGTAGCTTGCCCGAAGGACGCCAGCCCGACGATGACGTCACCCGCCTGGATGTGGGCGTTGTCGATGACGTCTTCGCGTTTCATGCGGCAGGTGACTGTGGAGTCTACAATAATCGTGCGCACGAGGTCGCCGACGTCTGCTGTTTCCCCGCCTGTGGAATAGATGCTCACCCCGAGGCGGCAGTATTCTTCGAGCAGTTCTTCCGTGCCGTTGATGATGGCGGCAATGACTTCACCGGGAATCAGTTTTTTGTTGCGCCCGATGGTGGAGGACAGGAGGATGTTATCCACTGCCCCGACGCATAGGAGGTCGTCGATGTTCATGATGAGGGCGTCTTGCGCTATGCCTTTCCAGACGGACAAGTCGCTGGTTTCCCGCCAATACAGGTAGGCGAGCGAGGATTTTGTGCCTGCGCCGTCGGCGTGCATGATGTTACAATACCGTTCGTCGCCTCCCAAGAAGTCGGGTACGATTTTGCAAAAAGCTTTTGGAAAAAGTCCTTTGTCTATATTCTTGATGGCGTTGTGGACGTCTTCTTTGGATGCCGACACGCCGCGCTGGTTGTATCTCTCGTCTGCTCTCATGATAATATATAGTGTTATGACCGGACAAAATTACGCAAAATAATCGGAACAATCTGCCGGGTGCCGGAAATTATCGTTGGAATATGCGCCGCAGGAGGGCGTATAGCCTCCACCACAACAAGCCGAGCAGTCCGGCAGTGAGCAGAATGCCCATCGTTTTGCCGGTGTGGAGGAAGCGGCAGATGGTGGCGTATATGCCTTCCACGCCGTTCCACGGGTTCATGACTACTGCCGTAAACCGGTACTCCCTGCCGACGGAGCACATCGACATCCCTGAGCACATCATCGCCAAGAGGATGAAGGCGAGGATTAAAAATAGTAGGTTGACTTTTTTCATATCACGAATTTTGGGGCAAAATTAGCAAAAGTTTCCATGTAACCGAAGGGGTAGATGGAGGACGTCATTTCTTTTTGAACAAATTCTGTAACCCTTCCAGCAGGTTGCCTTTTAGCGCTTTTTGAGCCTCGCGGGTGACGGCGTTGATGGCTTTGGTGAGGTCGGGCTTGAGTTCAGGTTTGTCTAAAGTGCCGGTGACTTTGGCGTCGAGGTCGAGCGTCTTGATGTTGTCGGCACCGGGGATGGCTTTCAACAGGTTGTTGATGTCGTTGCCAAAGAAACGACGGTGGAGGGTCATGGACAGGTCGTAGTCCAAGACGCCGTCGACCGTCTGGCTGCCCTGGATGGACACGGGATTGCCGGCAAAAGAGGTTTGGAAGGGGTGTACTGTGATGTTGCCGTCTTGCAGGTCGAAATGGATTTTGAAACGGCTGATTTCCAAACGCCGCAGTTCATCGTTTTTCAGGACGGATGCCAGCTGGTTGACGGCGGGGTTGTTGTGGATGTAAATGCCTTGGGATTGCAGGTAGCCTTGCCCGTTGGCGGTGTTCATGACGGGACTCATGTCC
Organism: uncultured Odoribacter sp.; assembly: GCA_944321145.1. Classification (GTDB taxonomy): domain Bacteria; phylum Bacteroidota; class Bacteroidia; order Bacteroidales; family Marinifilaceae; genus Odoribacter. The sequence goes on from CALUKF010000025.1 coordinate 17,268, forward strand.
CGGTCGAGGTTGGCAGCAAAGCTCAGGGCTGCAGATAGCCTCCCTTCGCAATGAGCCGCTACCGGCAGGCTTTTGCGCACGAAGGTAAAGGCGCGGTAGGCTTCGCGCAAGTCGATGTTTTTGAGGTCGGCTTGGAAGTCTACGCTTGGAGTGCGGGGATTGCGGGTGTTGTATTTGCCATCAAGGGTCATGTTGCCATGCAGTATGTCCATGTGGAGGTTTTTGAGGGTGGCAACGGCATTTGCCAATGTGATTTGCCCTTTGATGTTTTGGATGGTCAGGCGGTCGAAAATCACTGTGCCTGCCTGGGTAGTCAGGTTGATGTCTACGTTGCGGGGAATTTCCAGGGCACCGTCTGCGGCGGAGGGTTGGGCAGGGGTGGATGTCGTGTCCTGCGGGCTGATGGAACGGCGCCTTTTGTGGTTTTGTGCGATGATGAATTCGTTAAGGTTAATGTGTTGGGAATTTAGGATGAAATCGCCTTTCAGCGTTTCGCCCCGGAAGAAGTAGGGAAGGTAGTTGAAGATTTTCCCTTGGACAGAGAAGTCGGAAGAATAGATGTGCCCTTTCACCCGGTTGAGTTGAAGGTAGGCGGGTGTGATGGAAAGAGTCCCTTGGGGGATGGAAAGTCCTTCCGGAAAGCGGTCATTTGTCAGCCGGATGCGGTGGAATTCCACGCTGCCTTTGGCGGTGAATTTTTCGTATTCTTCTTTTTCAATGTATTCGTATTTTCCATGGAAAGTCATATCGGCGTTCAAACTGCCTTCGAGGGTGGTGTTTCGGATGGGAAGCGCTTTTTTCAATTCTGCAAAATCGAAAGTGCCTTTCACGGTGCCGTCCAATATGGGATTGACGGGATTGGTGACGGACAGGTGCATTTGGAAAGGATTGCCGGCGATGTCGAATGAGAAGTCATCCAGCAAAATGCGGGTAGAGTCGGCGCAGTCGCCCGGGTTGGTGATTTGCAAACCGAAACCGATGTGGCGAATGGCTTCCGGCAATTCAGGATATTGTATGGCAGCTTTCTGAACAGAAAGGTTTATGTCCAGTGCCGGCAGATGCCGGGGCGTGTATTCGCCTTTGGCTGTGGCATGGAATTGGAATGTGCCTTCCGTCTGCAGGTTTTGTTTCTCAGGCAGCAAAGGCAAAAGCGGGAGCAGGTGCTGAAAATTGGAATCGAGGGCATGGAGCGCTAAGTCCATCCGGTAATGCTGTGGGGCGAGGACTGCCACTTCGCCTTGTAGGCTTAAGGGCAGGTCGTTGATACGCAGGTCGCTTTCTTGGATGGTAAAAGTTTGGGCTTGCAGGTCGCCTGCAATTTTTGTTTGCCAATGGAAAGAGGTTTGGTTGAACCACATTTTGTTGCCTTGCCGGAAAGACATGTTCTGGCTCTCTATTGCTATTTGCGACAAGACTTTGTCGGCTGACAAGTCATTTGATAAATGGAAGTTGAGGTTGCCGATGGCAGCGTAGGTGGAATGGCGGTAGTCCCGGTAGACGATTGAAAGGTTTTTGACTGTAATGTTAGGAAATTGGATAGAACGTTCGCTCTTTGCCTGGGACGAGCTGGGGAGGGACGTCGCTTGACCTGTCGGAACGGAGGAAAAAGGGAGGAATTTCCAAACGGAGTGTCCGGCAGTGTCTATTTCTGCTTGCAGGCGGGCATCCTCCAGGGTGAGATGATAGACTTTGACTGGTTTTTTGCCAAAGAGCGATGTCAGTTGAAAGGTGGCTTCTGCTCGGGGAAAGGATGCGAGCGTGTCTGCCGCTTGGTCGGTGACAATTGCATTCTTGACTGTTACATGGAGATGGGGGAAATGTTTTAGTAAACCTGCATGCATGCTGCCGATTTCCAATTTTACATTGCCTTGTGCACTGATTTGGTTCTCTGCCCATTGCCGTATGCTCCCTTTGAAAAAGAAAGGCAAGAGGCATACGATAAGCACCAGGAGAAGGATAATGGCAGAAAGGGGAAGTATTATTTTTTTCATGGTATATTTTTTTGTTGGTATTCAATGTCCGGCAAATATAGTGAAAGCTGAGGGTAATACAAAAACTGCCTGCTCTTTTTAGGGCGATGGCATCCTTGCGCTATTTGAAATAAGGTTTTATTTTTTTGAGCTTGTAAGCGGGGAGGATGCTTTCTTTTTCCAAAATCGAATAAGAAATTGAATCAAATTGCCGTTTGGCATTGAAAATCATTTGCACGTCTTCGTATTCTAAATAAGGGTGCCGCAGGATGGATTTGAAGCTCATGGTATCCAAATCTTTTTTTTGAATGAGATTGGGATTCACTGTGAACAAGTGGGCATTGGAATCTACATCAAAATACTTCATCCTCAACTCCTTCAGTTGTTTGACAGAATAATAGCCGCCTAGTCGCTCGCGGTAGCGGAGTATGCGGGAAGAATAGTAAGGACCGATGCCTCGAATGGCTATCAGTGCCATACTGTCGGCACTGTTTAGTTCGACTGGACTGGACGTCTTGGCATACCGCTTTTTGTAAGCAGGAGTCCGGGGCTGTGTTGATGTTGCAATACTGTCTTGTTCAACTTCCACGGGAGCTGTCAATAAAAAGATGTTGTGGGATTTTGGCAGTACCTGTCTGGGAATCACTATGATTCCGATAAGGGCAAGTACTAGAATGATGGCGCCGCTTCTTTCTGCTCTATTGAATATCATATCTTCTAAATTAAACAGTCGTAATTTAGGGCAAAAAAATGGAATAGCCAAATGGAATAAAAACTTTTTTTGCGAAGAAAATATTTTCCGGTTATGCTTGTTTAAAGGAAAAAAGATTGTATCTTTGCACCCGCAATTCAGACAATATGTCTACGATTCAGTAGCTCAGCCGGTAGAGCACAACACTTTTAATGTTGGGGTCCTGGGTTCGAATCCCAGCTGGATCACAAAAACGAAGTAAAGTCCTGCAAAATAGATGATTGCAGGACTTTTTTTGTTGGTTGTATTTACAAAAATAGGATGTGCCTTGGGGCACATCCTATTTTGCAAGCAAGTTATCTGTTATTTTATCTCCGCCCCCGGCTTGACATCTTTGTCCGGGCGGACAAAAGCCAAAGAGCCATCGGCGTTTTCAGCCATCAGAATCATGCCTTGTGATTCAATTCCTTTCAATTGTTTGGGTTCCAGATTGACCAGGATGCTGACTTGTTGTCCGATGATGTCTTCAGGACTGTAATATTCGGCAATGCCGGATACGACGGTACGGGTGTCGATGCCGGTGTCGATGGTCAATTTGAGCAGCTTTTTGGTCTTGGCAACTTTTTCGGCAGCAATGATTCGTCCGGCTCGGATGTCCATTTTGGCAAAATCGTCAAACGTGATATTAGCTTTTGCCGGAGCGACTTTGGCATTGGCAATCTCGTTGGCTTTTTTGGTTTCAAGCAGACGGTCGATTTGCTTTTGGATTTGTGCGTCGTCGATTTTTTCAAAAAGCAATCCTGCTTCGTTGATTGTGTGTCCTGCCGGGATGACATTGTCGCCCATGGCTGCCCAGGCAACCGGCTCAATATTCAGGAAACCACGCAGTTTTGCAGCGCTGAACGGGATGAACGGCTCGGTCAGGGTCGACAGGTCGGCTGCGATTTGCAGGCAGATGTTCAGAATGGTACGCACGCGAGCCTCGTCGGTTTTGATTACTTTCCAAGGCTCGGTATCTGCGAGATACTTATTGCCGAGGCGCGCCAAGTTCATGCACTCTTTCAGCGCATCGCGGAAATGGAAGTTGTCCAATTGTTTTTCCACCCGTTCTATGATGGCAGGAATTTCTGCGAGCACCTCTTTGTCATAATCGGTGAGTTCGCCACGTTGAGGTACAATGCCGTTGAAGTATTTGTGCGTCAACACCAACGTGCGGTTGATGAAATTGCCGTAGATGGCAACCAACTCGTTGTTGTTGCGGGCTTGAAAATCTTTCCAAGTGAAATCATTGTCCTTGGTTTCCGGAGCATTGGCAGTGAGGACGTAGCGCAATACGTCTTGTTTGCCTTCAAAGTCGCGGAGGTATTCGTGCAGCCAAACCGCCCAATTGCGCGAAGTGGAGATTTTATCTCCTTCGAGGTTAAGAAACTCATTGGCAGGCACATTGTCGGGCAGAATATAGGAGCCTTCAGCTTTCAGCATGGCAGGGAAAATGATGCAATGGAAGACGATATTGTCTTTCCCGATGAAATGAATCATGCGGGTTTCAGGGTCTTTCCAATATTTCTCCCATTCCGGTGTCAGGTCTTTGGTGGCAGAAATGTATCCGATGGGGGCATCGAACCAGACATAGAGCACCTTGCCTTTCGCCTCGTCGATGGGCACCGGCACGCCCCAATCCAAATCCCGGGTGACTGCCCGAGGCTGCAAACCGTTGTCCAACCAAGATTTGCATTGCCCGTAGACATTGGGCTTCCATTCTTTATGTTCTTCCAGAATCCACTGCTTCAGCCAATCCTCGTATTGGTCTAACGGGAGATACCAGTGTTTCGTTTCCCGCAATTCCGGAGTGTTGCCGGTGATGGCGGATACCGGATTGATTAAGTCTGTGGCATTCAGGCTCGTCCCGCACGCCTCGCATTGGTCTCCGTAAGCATGCTCGTTGCCGCAGATGGGGCATTTGCCGATGATATAGCGGTCTGCCAAGAATTGCCCGGCTTTTTCGTCATAAAACTGCATCGTGGTTTTTTCGATAAACTTGTGGTCGTCATACAGTTTTTTGAAAAAGGCAGAGGACAGTTCATGGTGGGTCTTGGAGCTTGTCCGCGAATAGATATCGAATGATATGCCAAATTCCTTGAACGAATCTTTGATGATTTTGTGGTAGCGGTCGACAATATCTTGGGGTGTGACGCCTTCTTTTTGCGCCTTGATGGTGATGGGCACGCCGTGCTCATCCGAGCCGCCGATAAACACTACTTCTTCTCCTTTTTGCCTCAGGTAGCGGACATAAATATCCGCAGGAACATAGACGCCAGCCAAATGGCCGATGTGGACAGGACCATTGGCGTATGGCAATGCTGTGGTTATTAGGTTTCTTTTGAATTTTCCCATGTATGAAATCCTTTTATTGCTAATGAAAAAAATGTGTCGTGCAAAGATATGGAAAAATTCATTATCTTCGCACGGCAAATATGATTCCGTAGACATTACTAAATATTGTTTTTGTTATTATGTACAGACCTCCTTATCTTCAAGCCGGCGACCAGGTGGCTTTAGTCTCTCCGGCAGGCGCGGTTGACGCAGCAAGCGTCAAGTGTGCAGTGGAAACCTTGCAGGCATGGGGCTTGGTGCCGGTCGTTGCACCCCATGCCTTGGCTGTGGACGGTTATTTTGCCGGTACGGACAGGCAGCGTCTGCATGACATGCAGTGGGCAATGGACAGCGAGGATATTCGGGCTATTTTCTGTACACGGGGCGGATACGGCTGCATGCGGATTGTAGAGGATTTGGATTACTCCGTCTTCCAAGGCAATCCCAAGTGGCTGGTCGGCTTCAGCGACATCACGGTATTCCACTCCAAATTGAACACCTTGGGCATCGAGAGCCTGCATGCGCCCATGCCTAAGAGCTTTGGCAAGACCGTGCCGGAAGCCATGGAGCGTTTGCGGGATTTCTTGTTTGGGCAGGTGACGTCTTACCATCTTCCGCCCCATCCCTACAACCAGGAAGGGGTGGTCGAGGCAGAGCTGACGGGCGGCAATTTGACGCTTTTGCATTGCATCCGCTCGACGGTGCTGGAATGCAAGCACCAGACGCCTGTCCTTTTCATCGAGGATGTGGGCGAAAACCTGTATGCCGTAGACCGGATGTTGCAGAGCCTGAAGTTGGCAGGGCGTTTTGACCGCTTGCAGGGCTTGATTGTGGGCGCTTTTTCAGAAATGAGGGGAGAAAATTTCGGCAAAGGGGCGGAGGAGATGATTCACGACTTGTTGAAGGACTATGCCTATCCCGTTTGTTTTGGTTTCCCTGCGGGGCATATCGCCAACAACTATCCTTTGATTATGGGCTCGACGGTCGAACTTTTAGTGACATCGGCTGGCACCGAACTGCGTTTCATGAATGATTAAACAGGCACCATGAGAGAGAGGATAGTCATTCCGTTCCTGTTGCTTTTGAGCCTTTGCTCTTGCCGTCCGGCTGGCACCATCTCTTGTTACGAGGAGATTCCGGGAGAATGTTGGCACGAGTATGAAGAAATAGCTTTGGAAGTGGAAATCCCCGATAGCGGTTTTTATCAGGCGATGGTTTGTATACGCTACACCTGCGATTACGAATGGAGCGGCTTGTGGTGCGTGCTTTCGACCCGGAGCCGCATGGCGGTGGAATTGCGGGACACGTTGGGGATAAAAATGCTCTTGCCCGACGGGCGTCGCTTGGGAGAAGGCAAGGAATTGAAGACCATCGGGCAGCCCCTCCGCAAAAATCCGGTGCTCTTGCCCGAAGGGCGTATGGTTTTCCGGCTTCGTCCTGCCATGGACATGCGCCGGTTGCCTGGCATAAAGAATGTGGGAGTCTGTTTGGTACCGGTGGAAAATACAAAATTGAATGTGAAAAATACAGATTGATTCAAATATGGCGAAAAATAAATTAGCACGGTTTGCAGAAATGGAGACGCTGCCCAACGTGTTCCAACCGGGATACGTGGCTTTATACCGCGAGGACTACTGTTTCAAAGGGAAATGGCAGGCAGAAGTGTTCCACAACACCCATCCGATTGTCTTGGAAATCGGATGCGGCAAGGGAGAATATACGGTGGAATTGGGGAAACTATATCCCGAAAAGAATTTCATCGGGATAGACATCAAGGGAGCCAGGATGTGGCGTGGCGCAAAAACCGCTTTGGAAGAAGGCAGGACGAATGTCGTCTTCCTGCGGATGTATGCCGAAATGTTGGCATCTGCCTTTGCTCCCGGCGAAGTGTCGGAATTGTGGATTACCTTCCCCGACCCGCAGATGGCAAAGGCGCGCAAGCGCTTGACCGGCACCCGCTTCCTGAATCTCTACCGCCGTGTGCTTGCGCCGGGGGCGGTGGTGCATTTGAAGACAGACAGCCCCTTCCTTTATGCTTACACAAAGGAATTGCTGGACGCCAACCATTTGGAGACATTCGTCTGCACGGACGATTTATACGCCGCCGGTTTGGACGATGAGATTCTGGGCATCAAGACTTTTTACGAAAAACAATGGCTTTCCCGGGGCAAGACCATCAAATACATTCGCTTCTCCCTGGATGGCACGGAGCCTTTAGTCGAGCCGCAGGTAGAAATCGAACGGGATGATTACCACAGCGAGACCCGCTACATGGTACATGGCAGTTAATTCTAAAAGCATGCAACGATGGCAAAGAGAGTACTGATGGCAATGAGCGGAGGCATAGACAGCACAGTGGCTGCCCTCCTCCTTCAAGAACAGGGATACGAATTGGTGGGCGTGACCTTCCGTGTTTTCGACCCTGCCCCCTGCCCCTCTGCCGGGCAGCCCGGCGGTTGTGCTGCCGCCGACACCTTGCTCGAAGCCGGGCGCATGGCGCAGGCATTGGGGATAGAGCACCACGTGGCGGATTTCCGGCGGGATTTCGAGGAAACGGTGATTGCCGATTTCATCCACGAATACCTGCATGGCAGGACGCCCAACCCCTGCGTGGTCTGCAACGCCGCCATCAAATGGGGCAAACTCGTGGAATATGCCGACCGTCTCGACTGCGACTACATCGCCACAGGCCACTATGCCCGCTTGGCGGAACAGCAAGGGCGTTTCTTCTTGCGCAAGGGGGCCGATGCCTTGAAAGACCAGACTTATTTCCTTTGGCGCCTGACGCAGGACAACCTCTCCCGCACCCTCTTCCCCTTGGGCGGCTGGATGAAAGCCGAGGTGCGGCAGTTCGCTTTGGCTCGTGGCTTCGAAGCCTTGTCCCGCAAAAGCGAGAGCCAGGAAATCTGCTTCATCCCCGACGACGACTACCGGGCGTTCCTTGCCGCCCACGTGGCGGATTACGGGAAAGTGTGCCAGCCCGGCAATTTTGTACTGACCGACGGCACGGTGGTGGGGCGCCACCGCGGTTTCCCGAATTACACCATCGGGCAGCGCAAGGGCTTGGGCATCGCCCTGGGGCAGCCGATGTTTGTCCTTGCCATCCGTCCGGAAGACAACACGGTGGTGTTGGGCACGAAAGAACAACTCCAAGGGCAATCCTTTTATGCCACCCGCGTCAATGCCATGAAATACGCTTCCTTCCCCGACGGCATGGAAGTTGTTGCCAAAATCCGCTACCGCAACGAGGGCGGCGTGGCTTCCCTCCATCCGGAAGGCGGGCGTTTGCGGGTAGACTTCCACGCGCCGGTAAACTCCATTACGCCGGGGCAGAGCGTTGTCTTTTACGAAGGCGACGACGTTGTGGGTGGAGGCGTCATTGAATAACCTGAAAACAAATAGCTCATGCAATTCCCGACGAGACGCAACGACCACGCTTACATCTTCACCGGAGGCCCCGGAAGCGGGAAATCCACCGTTTTAAACCTCCTGGCTTCCCAAGGCTATTGGACAGTGCCGGAAGTCGCGCGCGACATCATCCGCCGCCAAGTGGCGACCTCGGGCGACGCTCTCCCGTGGGGCGACACCGTTCGCTATGCGCGCCTCATGTTCCTCCGTTCCCTTGCCGACTACGAAGAATATGCCCACGTCTCCGCCCCCTGCTTTTTCGACCGTGGGATGATTGACACGCTGGGCTACTGCCGCCTCCTCCGCCAGCCCGTGCCGGAAGAATGGAATGCCCTTGCCCGTGCCTGCCGCTACCATCCGCGTGTCTTCCTTTTCCCCTTCTGGGAGGAAATTTACGTCAACGACAAAGAGCGCAAACAAGACCCCGGCGAAGCCCGCCGCACGGCTGCCGTCCTCGCGGAAACCTACGAGGAGTTCGACTACCGGCTCCTGCCCGTCCCTTTCCTTCCTCCCCGCGAACGGGCGGAATGGGTGCTTGCCCGCCTCACATCACCGGACAGCTTCTGACAACTTGTCCTCAATGATTTCCGTAAGGATGTCGCGCAAATTGGCACCCATCACGCGCACCATCTTTGGGATAAAACTGTTGGCAGTCATCCCCGGCGTCGTGTTGACCTCCAGCATAATGACCTCCTCGCCGCACACAAACCCGTCTATGCGCACAATCCCCTCGCAGCGCAGGATGTCATACACCTCCGATGCCATCGCCTGTATTTTTTCCGTAATCTCTTCGCTGAACCGTCCCGGAATGATTTCGTCCGACATCTTCGCGTCATACTTCGCCTCATAATCGAAAAACTCCTTCTTCGGTATTACCTCCGCCACCGGGAAAACCACCTTCTTTCCCCCCGCCTTATACAGCCCGCAGGTAAACTCCGTCCCGTCCAGGAAGCTCTCCACCAGCACGTCCCGGCATTTGCTGAACGCCTCCTCCATCGCCCCGTCGAAATCCTCCGCCTTCTTCACCTTCGACACCCCGAAGCTCGATCCCTCGGCGTTCGGTTTGATGAAACACGGCAGTCCCACGGCGCCGAGGATGGCATCCTTGTCGTATGCCTCCCCCCGGTGCAGCATCAGCGGCTCCGTCGTGCGTATGCCGAACCCCTTCACATAATTCGTACACGTATACTTGTCAAACGTAATGGCTTCACACAGCGCGCTGCACGTCGAATAAGGCACCCCCATCATGTCCAGATACCCCTGCAGCAGCCCGTTCTCGCCCGGGTTTCCATGAATCGTGATATACGCAAAGTCGATAACCACCTTCTCCCCTTTGCGGACAAAAGAAAAATCATTCTTGTCCACCGCATACTGCTCCCCGTCCTCCTCGATGTGCCAGTCCCTGCCCTTCAGCAGCATGAGATACTTCTGGTAACGCTCCCCGTCAATCTCCGAAAAAATATGGGCTGCCGACTGCAGCGACACTTCATACTCGGCGGAATTCCCGCCTCCGATAACAACTACATTCTTTTTCATGGCATAAAATTTTCCTGCAAAAATAATGCTCTCATTCCAATTTCCAACCCTCCTTTCAAATATCTTTTTTACCTTTGTAATGACAAAAAACAGCACAGAAGCACCCCTTTTCCGCATTGCTCATTCGGTTAGGCTTGTTCCTATGCTTATAATTCTTGTCTTCAACCATATATTTTTCTATGTTTTGGCAAATTCCTTGCAAAAATCATTTGCCATACAAAAAATCTCCGTAACTTTAGCCTCTGAGAACATAGTAGTAATTGATTAAATGTTACAATTTGCCACTATCAATTTAATGATTTTATCGTTATATCATTAATTATCAGACAAGTAATTTTTCAGTTCTTATATCAAACTCGCATTAAATTGCTTATAATATAGCAGCAATGACAAGAATAGAAGCAGAAAAAAGATTGAAGACTATATTCGGTATAGAACATTTCTATGACGAACAATGGAAAGCTGTAGATAAGATACTTCGTGGAGAACGTATCCTTATGATTGAGCGTACAGGATTTGGCAAGTCATTGTGCTATCAGTTTCCGGCAACTCAATTTTCTGGAATAACAGTAATATTTTCTCCATTGATTGCTTTAATGCGTGACCAGGTACATAGTTTGAATGAAAAGGGAATATCAGCAGCATATATTAATTCTGAGCAGTCGCAGGAAAATAATACACTTGTTATCGAGAAAGCATTAAAAGGGGAAATTAAAATACTTTACATAGCTCCCGAAAGGCAGGAAAACCAAGAGTGGATTGAGGCTACCAAAAACATGAACCTTTCGATGATAGTTATTGATGAAGCTCATACTATTTCTACATGGGGACATGATTTCCGTCCTGCTTTCAGAAGAATAATTAATTTGGTAAAGTTACTTCCGCAAAATCTTCCAGTATTGGCAACTACTGCTACTGCAACAAAGAGAGTTCAGAAAGATATAGAGAAACAGATAGGTGGTCGTCTAACAACCATCAGAGGAAACTTGTCAAGGAAAAATCTATATCTTCAAGTGATAAAAGTAAACTCTGAAAATGAGAAAATGATTTGGCTTGCATCTAATTTAAAGAATCTATATGGAACGGGACTGATATATACAGGTACCAGAGTTAATACAGAAGTATATGCACAATGGTTGCAGTATTGCGGTATTGACGCCATTGATTATAATGCAGGCTATGATGCTGACACACGCAAGGAAGTAGAAAAAGGCTTGATGGAGAATAGATGGAAATGTATAGTTTCTACTAATGCCTTAGGTATGGGTATTGACAAGCCTGATATACGTTTTGTCATTCATACTCAGATTCCCGCCTCACCAATACATTACTATCAGGAAATAGGAAGGGCAGGAAGGGATGGGTTGCCTACAAGAATAATCTTATTCTTTAACGAAAATAAAGACAAGGAAGATGGAGTCCCTGTAGATTATTCATTACCATATTCGTTTATTGAAAGTTCACGTCCAGGAATAAAGAAATATGAAAGGGTAACAGATTTGTTAAAACAGGAACCTCTTTCGGAAAGAGAGATTATGAAGAAGGCAAATCTTAAGCAAAATCAGATAAGAGTAATTAAAGCAGACCTTGTAGACCAAGGAATCATTAAGGAAGTTCAGTATGGAACAAAACAGAAAATGTATGAATATCAATATAAAGCTAATGAACTGGATGTTTCTAAGTTTGAAGAGTTGCGAAAGGCAAAAATTAAGGATTTAGATGCCATGGTGGGTTATGTCTATACGGATATGCCAAGGATGGAATATTTATGTAAGTTCCTTGACAGCGATGAAAACAGCCTATATACCAACTGTGACAATACGAATATGGAAAAGTTAAAAGTGGAATACGATGAAGGAATTTCCACAAAATTAGAAGCTTTCAGAGATTCTTATTTTCCTAAACTGAAACTAGCTGACTATAAACGGGAATCTAGTATAGGATTGAAGATTAGAATGCCATATCCTAACATAATAGACGTATTGAGGAATAATAAAGTGGTTGGTACATATATTAATAAGATTAATTACAGTGAATTTAGTCAAAATGAAGGATGTGTTTTAAGTGATTTGTTTGACAAATATCTGCATAGCGCATCAAGGCTGACAGACGGATATGCTGCATCTTATTATGGAGTATCGAATATAGGAGCAGCCCTGCACAGGTCGAAATATGAAGGAGGCGGTGATTTTCCCGATTTCTTATTAAAAAAGACCCTTTCTGTATTTGGTAAGAAATATAAAGATATAAAGTTCGATCTCATATTATATGTTCCGCCAACACATTCTGGTGATCTTGTAAAAAACTTTGCAATAAAGTTTGCAAATACTATAAAAGTGCCCATTTCCCATAGTTTAATTAAAACAAGAGAAACGGAGGAACAGAAGATATTTCAGAATTCGTATAGTAAAAAAGACAATGTGAAAGATGCTTTTACGATAGATTCTGAGTTGGTGAGAGGTAAAACAATTCTTCTTATAGATGATATTTACGATAGCGGCACCACACTGAAAGAAATAGGAAAAACATTGACAAAAAAAGGCGCCGAATGGATTGTTCCAATAGTAATAGCAAAAACAGTAGGAGGTACATTATGACAAATCAAGAATTGACATATTGGGTTACTTTGGCGCTTATGCCAAAAATATGGAATAGAAGGAAAAATGAAATCTATGTAAAATGTTTCGAACATGATCCTCAAATATCAGTAATTGATTTATTTGAGGACAAATCATGCTGGGATGAATTATTGTTGACTGACGAAGAAAAAGAACTTTTCAGTGCAGCTTATGAACAACTGCCAAACAATTCATTTATGGTGGAAGACATGTTGTCGCAAGGTTATGATATTCTGCCTATTCATTGTGATGAATATCCACGAATATTAAAGAAAAACCTTGGTAAAGCTGCTCCAACTGTAATATTCACTAAAGGCAACAAGGAACTGCTCAATGAACCATCAATAGCTATCGTTGGCTCCAGAAATGCAGATAAAATATCGTTACAATTTACGGACAATGTGGCAAAACATGTTTCAGCCTCAAACGGAGTTGTTGTGAGCGGATTTGCAAAGGGGGTAGACAGGCTAGCACTTGACTCGGCACTCGATTCAGGTGGTAAAAGTATAATTGTTCTTCCTCAGGGGATTATGACGTTTGCATCCGGATTCAGACAATATTACAAATATATCATTCAAGGACATCTTCTTATCATGAGTTCATTTGCACCAAAAGCACCATGGAGTAAAGAATTTGCCATGGCAAGAAATCCTATTATATATGGTATGGCTTCGCATATTTATGTGGCACAGAGTGATGATAAAGGAGGGACATGGTCAGGAGTTATAGATGGACTAAGGAAAAACAGAACTATTTATGTGCGGTGGCCGGAAACAGGAGAGAAGAATGCCAATGGGCAGCTTATTCAAAAAGGGGCTATGCCAGTAGACATTAATGGTAATATTATCAAACTTGATGCAGAAAATCTGAAGACTGAGGAACAGAAAGAAATTGAAATCCTGAATGATAAAATTCTAAAAATATTATCATCAGTAGAACTATGTTCTTCTAAAGATATTCTTATTCGACTTGATATAGACTGGTCTGATGCAAAAATGAAAAGATTTCTTGAGACTATACCGCAGGTAAAAAAAAACAAAATAAAGAACAGAGTGTACTACAGTTTAAAAAACGGTCAGTCTAAAAATCTGACTCTCAATTTTGAATAAGACTTTTTATGGCAACAAGACATCAGCACTAAAGACATTGCACAGCAGACAAGAATAAAACTTCTGCCATTGATATGAACACGTTGGGAGGGCAGAATCAATCGGCAAGTGCAATATAAAAAAATTAATTTAACGAAGTCCTTGGGGGAAGTAGAGAAATTAAGAAAAATCTACAGCATCAGCACCCCGCAGCCTCCCTACTTCCTGTCCGTATCTAACGGCGAGCCTGTCAAGGGCATACGGGAAGCACCTTCGGAGCATCTTCGGAGCAAGTTCGGAGCATGAATGGATATATACGGAAATCATCCGAAATTTTTCCAAGGATAGGCTATGATATGATTCCCATTTGTAGTATATTTGCCACGGAGGGGATAGGGAGGGGAAGCGGGGAGGAAGAAGGGAGGATGAAGGATTAACAATGATAAAAAGGAGGATATTATGGAAGTAATTGACGACGCAGGAAGGAAGTACAGGGGGAAGATGGGGAATTTGATTTATTATACGGTGAACGGGAAGACGTATGTGCGGAGGGCGCGGAAGCGTCCGGGGACACAGGGGAAGCCGAGGACGGAGAAGCAGAAAGCGCTGTCGGGCAGGTTCAGGCTCGTGCAGAAAGTGTATTCGTTCTATATGCAGACGGTGTCGGCGGACATCTGGCGGATTGCGGCGCGGGCACAGGGACGGAGGGGGCAGAACCTGTTCTGCGAGGTGAACAGCGGATGCTTCGAGGCGGGGGTGGGGATTGCGTCGCCGGAGACGTTCCGGTTCGCGGAGGGGGAATTGCTGTTGCCGTGGGGGATGCAGGTGGAGGGGCTGGGCGGCGGGAGGTTCCGCGCGACGTGGACGGACGAGCGGGAGCTGGCGAGAACGGCGGCGAGCGACCGGCTGAAGGTCGGGGTGTTTTATCCGAGCACGCCGACGGGGCTGTATTGGGCGGAGGAAATGTCCGGGACGAGGGGGGACGGCTGCGGGGAGTTTCGCCTGGATACTCAATCGGACACAGATGCACATGTGTATCTGTTTTTTGCACGGGAGGACGGGGGCGCCTATACGCCATCGATGCATTTCCACGTGGCGATGGACAAAGAGTGACGGCGAGAGAGGGAAGCGGCAAACCCACGGAAGCGCATGCGGGCAAAGGGCGGAAAGTGCGGAGGGATGGAAAAAAAGAGGGGGAGAAAAGTGCAAAGTGCGGTTTATTTTTGTATTTTTGGGACATGAAATAAAGAGTCGCATTATGACGGAAGAGAAGTATATACTTGCAGAAAAGTTGCGGAAGCATATTTCGCGTTACGGGATTGAGGATTTCGACGACCAGCATTTGAAGAAATCCGGGCTGACCATGGAGGAGTTGAACCGGAATTTTACCGACCGGCGGGACGTGGCGCAGACGATGCTGGAGCAGGAGCGGAAATGCTTTGAGGAGATTTTCAACGAGTATGATTTCGAGGGATGGAATGCCATTGACATCATACTGATTGTCAGCAATGAAATCAGCAACCGTTTTTTTGAAGTCAGCCCGTCGGTGACGATTATGTTCTCCCGGATTTATCCGGATATCTTTGAGGAGCACCTGCAGAAACGCTCGGATTTCATTTTTGAGAAAATAAAAATCAATATCGAGAAGGGAATGCAGCAAGGGATGTACAAGAAGGACGTTTCGAGCGAAATGATTGCCCGCATGTATATTGCCAAGCTGAACGACATTCACAATCCGGAGATTTACCCGCCGGAGGAGTTTTCTTTTGCTACGATATTCAATACCCTGATTGACAATGTGATTAAAAGTATCACGAACGAGGAGGGGAAGGCATATTACAAGCAACGGAAGCAATTGTACCGGGTGTTGAATTTCAGGTAAAGGAACCTATTAAATCGCACGTAACCATGAAGTATCAAATAGATGATATCGACCGCAAAATCCTCTCACATTTAGTGAAGAACGCACGGATGCCTTTTCTGGAAATTGCCCGCGAGTGCGGGATTTCAGGCGCAGCCATCCACCAGCGGGTGAAGAAGATGGAGGAGATTGGGATTATTGAGGGGTCGCGTTTTATTGTGAAACCCAGCGCATTGGGTTTTCAAATCTGTGCTTTTATCGGCATCACGCTGGACAATGCCCATCAGTATAAGTCGGTGGTGAAGGAGATTGAAAAGATTCCGGAAGTCATCGAATGCCATTTCATCACAGGGCATTATTCTTTTCTGCTGAAAATCAGGTGTAACAGTCATGAGCATTTGATGGACATCCTGATTAATACATTGCAGAACATCCCCGGCATTGCCAAGACGGAATCCTTTATTTCGTTAGACCAATTGATTGAAAAGCAAATAGATATTTGCCCGGAGGAGGCTTGACATGAAACGAGCGAGGGGCTGCCGCCAGCAGCCCCTCGCCCGTTTATCAGATTATCAGCATGGCATCGCCGTAGGGACCAAACTGATATTTTTCTTTTACCGCCACGTCGTAGGCATTCATCACGTACTCGTACCCGCCGAAAGCTGCCACCATCATCAAAAGGGTGGAATAAGGAAGGTGGAAATTGGAGATGAAGGCATCCGGCACGCTGAAATCGTAGGGCGGGAAGATGAATTTGTTTGTCCACCCGTCGAATTCTGCCAAGCGCCCTTTGGTCGTGACGCAACTTTCGAGCGTCCGCACCACGGTGGTGCCCACGGCGCATATTTTGTGGCGCCCGTCTTTTGCCTTGTTCACCGTTTCGACGCATTCCGGGGTCACGAAGATTTGTTCGGAATCCATCTTGTGCTTGGTCAAGTCCTCTACATCCACTTCACGGAAATTGCCCAACCCGACATGCAGGGTAATGTATGCAAAGTCGATGCCCTTGATTTCCATACGCTTCATCAGCTCGCGGCTGAAGTGCAGCCCGGCAGTCGGAGCAGCCACTGCCCCCTCATGGCGGGCAAAAATGGTCTGGTAACGCTCAGCGTCTTCCGGTTCCACTTTGCGGGTAATGCTGCGAGGCAGGGGCGTTTCGCCCAGGCTGAAAAGCAGTTTCTTGAACTCATCGTAGTCGCCGTCGTAGAGGAAACGCAGGGTGCGCCCACGGGAGGTGGTGTTGTCTATCACCTCTGCCACGAGGCTGTCGTCCTCGCCGAAATAGAGTTTGTTTCCGATGCGGATTTTGCGCGCAGGGTCAACCAGCACGTCCCAAATCCTCAATTCCTGATTCAATTCCCGCAACAGGAAGACTTCGATTTCTGCACCGGTCTTCTCTTTGTTCCCGTACAAACGGGCGGGGAACACTTTGGTATCGTTGAATACAAATACGTCATGCTCGTCGAAATAGTCGATGACATCCTTGAAAATCTTGTGTTCGATTTCACCATTTTTCCGATTCAATACCAACAGGCGGCATTCGTCGCGGTTGGGGGAAGGATGTTGCGCAATCAACTCCGCCGGGAGTTTATATTTGAATTTTGACAACTTCATTTCTTCTGTCTCTTTAAATTACCTATTTTTTAATGCTCATTCTTACAGTTTGCGGGAGATAGTTATCCCAATTTCCATTTAAGATGGCGAAGTTAGGGCTTCTTTTGCAAAAAAGCAATCAAATCCTCCATTTTATTTGCCTCACCAACTGTGAAATGCCCGTTCCGCGTGCGCCGCAATGCAGCCAGATAGGCGCCGCTGGCACATGCCCGCCCGATGTCGTTTGCCAAAGAGCGGATGTAAGTGCCTTTGCCACACGCCACGCGCAGGCGCAACACGGGAGGAGTGTATTCGATGATTTCCAATTCTTTGACTTCCACCTCCCGCCCCGGCATATCCAAAGCATTTCCTTTCCTTGCCTTCTTGTAAGCCCGGTCGCCATTCACCCGGATGGCAGAATAGACGGGAGGCACTTGGGTAATGGTGCCCACAAAATCCTTCAATACGTGCTGCAAGTAGTCCACATCAATGTGCCCGACAGGGAAATCGCCTTCGGGGGCAGTCTCCAAATCATAGGAAGGGGTGACTGCCCCGAAACGGATGTCCGCCACGTATTCCTTTTCGTCCGCCATGAACTCCTCGATGCGTTTTGTCCATTTGCCGGTACACACCAATACCAATCCGGTCGCCAAGGGGTCTAAGGTACCCGCATGCCCGACTTTCAAGTTGCCGCAAAGAGGCTTCAGGCAACAACGGATTTTATTGACCACATCGAAAGAAGTCCAATGCAAAGGCTTGTCGACCAACATCAATGCCCCCGCATGGAAATCCCCTTCTTCCTGAAAAATAATCTTGCACACGCTTTAGACCTTAATGGAGAAACAATATTACCAATCCGACTACGAAGCAATAAACGGCAAACCAAATCAGTTTCCCCTTCTTCACCAAATTCAGCATCCAACTGCATGCGATGTAGCCGGAAACAAATGCCGACACGAAGCCGACAATCAACGCCAAAGCAGAAATGCCCGTCTCCTCAGCGGCAAAGTCCCCGCCAACCAGGCTCAAAAGAGCCTCCCCCAGCACCGGAACCAAGACCATCAAAAAGGAGAATTTGGCAATATTCTCTTTGTTGTTGCCCAAAAGGATGCCGGCTGCAATCGTCGAACCGGAACGCGAAAGCCCCGGCAACACGGCACACGCCTGTGCCAATCCGATAATAAAAGCATCACGGAAAGAGATGTCCTGCTTCACCCTCGGGCGGGCATAGTAGGCAAAAGTCAGCAAAGCAGCCGTTATCAAGAGGCAGATGCCGACAATCAACAAGCCGGAGCCGAAAATGCCTTCCACATAGTCCTTGAAAAAGAAACCGATAATCGCCACGGGAATCATGGACACCACAATTTTAGCGATGTAAATGGTCTCCGGATTCCAAGAAAAACGGAACAACCCTTTCAATAATGCGGCAATCTCACGCCGCAAAACAATAATCGTGCTGCACACGGTCGCCGCATGTACAACGACCGTAAAAGCCAAATTTTCACCGCTTACACCAAACAAGGCATTCCCTATCTGCAAATGCCCGGAACTGCTCACGGGCAAAAACTCCGTCAATCCTTGCACAACGCCAAGCACCAATGCTTCTAACCAAGACATAACAAACTGATATTAAATATTAGACTTCATTTTTAGGTTTGCGCATAATCGCCCAGAAAATAAAACCGAATCCCCCCAATACCACAATCGGCGCGAGGGTAATCCGCCTGAAACTGAAAATGTCGTAATTAAACTTGTCCGGATCGGCATTCCCGCTTCCCATCATCAGCACAAAGCCCAACAACACGATGGCAAAGCCAATCAGAATCATTTTGTAACTGCGCACCGGTATCGGGAAACCTGCCTTATTCTCCGGTTTTTCTTTTTGATAACTGCTATTCACCGCCATAAATCAACTTTTTTAATCGTATAAATCATTTATATCTTTATTCAAATAACGCACCACGGACAGCCACGCGGACAGCCACGAGAGCAATATACCGCAAACCGTCACAAATACCACCATCACAATAAGCAAATTCCGGTTCATCAGGTCGAGCACGTCACCTGCCTCGCGCTGCAGGAAATACACCGCTGCCAAAAGAATCACATTGGCAAACAGGCTTCCGAAAAAACCGAGCCACACACTGTTTTGTACAAAAGGCCTGCAGATAAAGGAGGTTTTCGCCCCCACCAATTGCATCGTCTTGATAAGAAAACGCTGGGAATATACTGCCAAATGAATCGTATTGCGTATCAAGGTAAAGGAAATCAGCATCAGCACCGCCCCGGCAATCAACAGAATCAAGCTGATGCGCTGCACATTCTCGTTTACAATCTGCACCAAAGACTTTTGGTAGGACACCTCCTGCACCACCTCGTCCTCCACCAAGCGTTTTTCCAACATTGCCAGCGAATCGTTGTTTGCATAAAGCGGATTCAACTTTACTTCAATCGAAGGCAACAACGGATTGTAGCCCAAGACAGCCTCGAAATCCTCGCCCAGGACAGCCTTAAACTCCTTGGCTGCCTGCTCCTTGCTGATAAACAAAGAGGAAGAAACGAAAGGTTTCGTGTCCAAAATCTTCTGGAATTTCTTGATTTCCGCTTCGTTCACGTTGTCCTTCACAATAATCGAAAAGCCGATATTTTGCTTTACATGGTCGGATATCTGCCTTGCATTCAAGAAAATAAACGCAAGGACACCCACCACTACCAATACCAATGCAATGCTGAGCATTGATACAATATAGGAACCGGCAACTCTTCTTTTTCCGCTATTAGCCATGGTCATATTCTATTTGAGAGTGCAAAGATAGCAATTATCTTTAATTATTTTCCAGAAACGCTTTGCATAAAACAAAAATCGCCTTATATTTGCACCCGCATAACCAAAAGTTCATTTTCATACTAAGCAAGCGAAAATAGCTCAGTTGGTAGAGCACGACCTTGCCAAGGTCGGGGTCGCGGGTTCGAGTCCCGTTTTTCGCTCTCCGCAAGGATGCTCGAATGGTGGAATCGGTAGACACGCAGGACTTAAAATCCTGTGGCCATTGCGGCTGTGCGGGTTCAAGTCCCGCTTCGAGTACTACTAAAGAGGTCACTAACGACCTCTTTTTTAAAATAATGGAAGATTTTCAACACGTCGGTTACACCAAAGAGGTTATTGAATTTGTGGCAGTCAGCAAAGAGTTTTGCGACTTCGTGGAAACTGCCCCCCAAATGACTCGCGAGGCATTCGTCGAGCGATTGCAAAAATTCATTCCCCTCATTTACCTGAAAGGTTCGCTCCTTCCCCGGAGCGACGAGGAAGGCAATGAACTTATCGAAGATTTCGTAACAGAGGAGAATTACAATTATTTATATGGCGAATTGCACCGCCTGATGGGCGAATACGACGAATATCTGGAAGTATTCGACGAAAACATGCAGTACAGCGAAACGCCCGTCGTGCATTCCATTGCCGAAAAAGTATGCGACATCTACCAGGACTTGAAGAATTTCATTGCCTCCTACCGTTGCGGACTTAACGAGGTCATCGGGGAAGCCCTGTGGCAATTGAACGAAAACTTCGAGCACTATTGGGGGAAATCCTGCGCCGAAGTGCTGCGGGCAGTTCATCAGGTCGTATTTAAAGTCAAAGAAGAAGATTAATTTTGGAGCGATGGAAAGGTTACAACCCAGCATTACCAGAGAAGAGATAGACCGACTCCCCCTGTTCAGCTACACCGGTCCCATCACGGTCATCGAGGAGCCCCAAGATGTCAAAAACGCCATCCGCGAGCTCTCGGAATACCAATACATGGGATTCGACACGGAAACCCGCCCATCATTCCAAAAAGGCGAAAGCCACCAAGTCGCCCTTATCCAGCTGGCAGTCGCCGACCAAGTCTATCTCTTCCGCCTAAACAAATGCGGTTTCTGCACCCCGATACGGCAACTGTTGGAGAACAAACAAATCTTCAAAATCGGCGTCGGCATCCGGGACGACATCCGCAATTTGGGGAAAACACACAACTTCACTCCCGCCTCTTTTATCGAGTTGCAAGAATATGCCGAACATTTCGGCATTACCGACAAATCCTTCTCCAAACTCATGGCAATTATCTTTAAAGTACGAATATCCAAACGGCAACAAGTCACAAATTGGGAGGCTCCACAGCTCACCGAAGCCCAATTACGCTATGCCGCCACCGATGCATGGGGGGCTTTGAGGATGTATCAGGAGCTAACCAGCCTTTCTTAACACACTGTAAAACAAGCAATTTACTACTATAGAAAACTTTTTCTGCGAAAAAACGTCAGAATTGTTTGGTGGCAACATGATTTTTTGTACTTTTGTGCCCGGGTAAGTCCTATGCGACCAGCTCCTGCAAAACCCTCCAGGGTCGGAAGGCAGCAAAGGTATGTGGTTGTAGCGGTGCGACATAGTCAGCTTACCCATTTTAAAAGAGAATACGCCTCTTTAGCTCAGCTGGCCAGAGCACGTGATTTGTAATCTCGGGGTCGTTGGTTCGAATCCGACAAGAGGCT
>CALUKF010000026.1 GCA_944321145.1 uncultured Odoribacter sp.
TTATTCATTTATATTTTCACGATGCAAATATAAGGTAAGATAGGGGAGGTGGCTGCGAAGCAGACGGAGGAGTATGAATTCGTTAATCGTTCATCATTAATCGTTCATCGTACAACCCAAATTAACCTCACCCCCACCTCCATCACCCCCCAACACCACCCGCTCCCCTCCCCGCTGCGCACCCGCACCCCCTCCATCACCCCATACTCCTCATAATCCGCATGCAGGCAACCCACCCCCACGCCAAAATCCAATGCCAACGCACGGCTCAACGCCAACCGGTAACCGCCCCTCAATCCGCCCCCCAACAAATCCCCCTGCTTCCCGGTATCCGACAACTTATAATTAAACTGCCCCGCCTTGAACATCGCCCCCACATAACCGCGCCTCTCCTCACCTATATAATAATGCACCGCCGGAGCAACCTCCCACAACGCATACCTCCGCCCCGCATCCTGCCAGCTCCACGACGTCCACGTCCCGTCCACCACGACGCCCCACTTCCCGTTCACCCGCCACTCGAACCCAAGGTCAGGCGTAAGCGTCGCCCAACGCAACAAATTCGCACGCAAGGAAAAGCAGGCATCCTCCCCTGCACCGCCCGATGGCACATCCGCCCCAACAGCAGGTTCACTATCTGCCTCAACCCTTGAACCATCCGTCACAACATCCGCCCTTCCCCTTTCCGCAGGCACGCTGTCCCTCTCAGAAACAGCAACGCCGGTAGCAGTTTCCCCCTTCTCTTCCTCACCCTCCGCCGTGACAACCTCCTCCTCCGCCTTCCTTACGGCAATCCTCACCGTCACCACATCCCCGCCCCCTGCCCGGTTCCGCGTCACAAAACAATCCTCACGCAACCCCTGCCGCACAATCAATTCCGACTTCACCCGGTTCGAGCGGATGCGTGCCATTGCCAAATTATCCGCCTCGCTGCCTTGCGAACTGCAATACCCCTCCACCTGCACCGGCACTTCGCCCGACAGGATGGCTGCCTTGTGCCGCTCCACGCAACGCTCCAGCCGTCCCAACTCCGCCCCGTTCCCGCTCCACGGCACAAAAAACATATCCTCCCCCGTCACGAAACGGAACACATATACACTGTCCCTCGCCTCCTGACCCGCCGCCGGGAACGCCCACGACAGCAAAACTGCCGCCAAAATCATGGTCCATATCCTATTCATGTCATTTATTTTTCTAGCTAAAGTACACAAAAGAGGATTCCTATCATCTGCAAAAACCTTAAAAGTTGTCTTTTTTGATGATATCACAAAAAGTTTTGTTGATACGACACATTTCCGCATGCCCGCCTCCCCCTTTTCTCCCTCCCGGCACCCCTTCCCGCCCGAAAAATCACGCGCCCGCCTGCCCCGTCTTCCGCCATTTCGAAGGCGGGCAACCCACCTTCTCCGTAAAAATCCGGGTAAAATAACTCACCGAAAGGAACCCCGCCATCTCCGAAACCGCCGTCACCCGCATCCCCGGCTCCCGCACCAGCAACTCCTTCGCATACCCGATGCGAAGCTCCCCGATCCACTCCCGGAACGGCACCCCGTACAGCGCCTTGATATAAGCCGACAAATACGTGCGGTTCGTCCCCAACCGCTCCGCCAGCTCCTCAATCGTCAGCCCGGGGCTCACATACCCCCGCTCCTCCATCCATACCCCCAACTTCTCCCCGAGGGCGGCATGAAAAGCCGGCGGCACCGCCATCCCCTCCCCTCCTTCCTGCGGCACAGCCTCCGCCGACGCCTCCAAAATCCGCTCCACCTGCTCATAAAAAAGCAAATAATTCATATACGAACAAAACAGGTAAATATAAAACGGTATGGAAGAAAGCACCCACAAAAACACATACCGCTCCGGCAGGAACGTCAGCAACCCGCAACTCACCCCGTACACCACTGCCCACCACGTGAAAATCGACATCCACCGGATATACGCCCCGATATCCTCCGAATGCGTGTCATCAAACAGCCGCCGTGCCCGCCGGTAAGTGGCAATCAGCCGCCTCGACAGGAACACCCCGTACCCCAGCAGCCACAACGCCAACAGCCACATCCCCGCCCTTCGCGCCGTCCCCTCCGGCACCACCATCCCCACTCCCGCTGCCAAAACGCTGAACGCCAGCCATCCCGCCACATGCCTCCCGAACCGACGCCGCGTCAGGTACCCCCGGTCGAGCAACGCCGTCAACGCCGCGCTAAACAGCCAATACGCCAGGAAATACGTCGAAAGATTCATCAAAATCGCCGCCTCCGGGCACGAAAACCGCAACCGCCACCCCAAATGCACCCCATAATTCACCGCCAGCACCGCCAACGCCGCCCCCATCAGCCGCCTCGACCGCACATAATTCCCATAAATCGGCTTCTCCGACGTCCTCCCCGCCAGAAAATAAGCGGCAAAAAACAGCATCAACACCAGCGCCGCCCCCAACGAACTCTCATACATCCAATCCTCCATCATCCTTTTCAATTTAAATAACCCATCCTCATTTCACTATCGCCACATACCTCTGCATCGGACTATTCCTGCTCCCCGCAAAAGTCATCTCCAACTCCCTCCCCAAAATAGGGTCGATATACACACGCTTCATCCTATACCTGTCAGAGAACCCCAAATAAAGGGCAATTTCCTGCAAAGTGCGAGGCTCGCGGCAATAAGCGACCAGCAACTCCGTTACATCCTGCCTTCTCTGCTCCCTGCTCTTTACTCCTTGACTTTACTCCTTGACTTTTACTCCTTGACTTTACTCCTTGGCTATGCTCAGAACGGATGGAATATAAAGTCCAGCGTCCCTTATTCGTTGAAACAAGCATTCCCTTGCCAACCAATGAATAAAGTATCTTCCCCGCCTCCAACGGATTTTTGCCCAACAACTGCTGCACCCGGTAATTGGAAATACTCTCCTCTGTCGCAGCAATAGCCAAAACAAACTGCTCCTCCTTATTCGCAAAAGAAGAATAAGTTTCCCACACAGACTTTGGCAGCCGTTCCCCAGCCCTTTTGCATTCGAGCGTAATACGCTCCCCCATTTCCAATAATATCTTTATATCCGTTGCATCCATATACCTATCCATTCAAATTCCACAAACCTAACCTCACCTCTTCCCAAACCGCCTCGGGCGGCTCAGGAAATAAATTTTACTCTCTTTCACAAGCGAATAAACCAAATCCGTCTTATCGACATAAACATAACCATTATTGATAATTTGGTCGAAGCTCTGGATGCCTATCGGATATTTCATAATCAAGTGCTTTTTAGTGAATACCTGTACAAAAGTAACGCAATTCCCCGAAAAAAACAAGGCATTTCCCCCTCCCCCCTCGTCCCAATCCCCTGCCAACTGCCCGCCCTGCACAACTCCCTGTCAATCAAGAACCTAAAAGCAAACAACCATTTTTCAATGCTTGTATAACTCCAAATTAACTCCATATCAACACTAAGCTCGAATAGAGATAATCAGGGAATCATTTGGATTTTTCAAAGAAATCACCTACCTTTGCAAGGTATTGGATTGCCGGAGGGCACGGATGGGATGGGCGGTTGGGGATGAATGATGCGGGACAGGCGAAGGGCAATCCGGAAAGAATGGATAATGTTGAACTAAAAACGATAGGTTATGGCAGTCATTACACCGGGAATGTTGGGCGAGGCGGCAGGAAAGTTGGGGAACGTGATTTTTTATACAGTGGACGGGCAGTTGCGGGCGCGGAAGAAGCCGCAGCGGGTGAAGAACCCCCGCACGCCGAAACAGACGGCACAGCGCATGCGGGTGAAGGGCATCGCGCGGCTGTACCGGAAGCAGGATTACCAGCTGCTCGCCGCATGGAAACGGCTGGCGGAAGGCATTCCGAAGAGCGGGTATAACCTGTTCATGAGCAAGAACATCGGGTGCCTGGACGACGCGGGGCAGCTGGCAGACGTGAAGCGGTTCTGCGTCACGGACGGGGGGCTGCGGAAGCCGGATTGGGCGCAAGGCGAATGGACGGAGGACGGGAAGATGCGCATCACGTGGGACAAGACGGCGGGCACGGGGCGGACGAGCGATTTAGACCGCCTGATGATTGCCGTGCACGGTTACAGCCGGGTGGAGAAGCAAGTGATGACGTTGGTACTGGACGAGACGACAACCGAACGGAAGAAGGGGCAGTACACCTGGCAACCGACTGACGAAATGGAATGGGGGCATGTGTACGGCTTTTTCAAGGGCTACGACGGGGACGTGTCAGAGAGTTTCTACCTCGGAGAGATAGGCGACAAGCGGTTGAGGATGAACGAGGGGGACGATGCGGGGTTAGCCGAGGAGGGCGAAGGGGTCGCGGTCGTCGAGGACGGGGAAGCGGCTGCGGAAGTCGCTGAGGGACTGAAGGTCGGCGGTGGCGATGAGGATTTCGTCGCTGCCGGGGGCGGCGGAGGCGAGGATGTCGCCACGGGCGTCCCAGAGGGCGGAGTCGCCGGTGTAGCGGATGCCGTAGGGGTCTTCGCCGACGCAATTGACGGCGGCGACGTAGGCTTGGTTTTCGATGGCACGGGCGCGGAGGAGGGTGAGCCAGGCTTCGCGGCGGGAGGACGGCCAGTTGGCAACGAAGACGGCAAGGTCGTAGTCGCCGGCATTGCGGCACCAGACGGGGAAACGGAGGTCGTAGCAGATGAAGGCGGCAATGCGGAAGCCACGGAAGGAGAATACCGTGCGGGAGGCGCCGGGGGAATAGTGTTCGCGTTCGCCGCCCAGGCGGAAGCAATGGCGCTTGTCGTAATGGAGGAGCGCGCCGTCGGGAAAGGCGATGAGCATGCGGTTGTAGGTGCGGGCGCCGTCGGTGTAGGCAGTGGAACCCATGACGAGGGCGTCCTGGCGTTGCGCCCAGCGGAGCATGGCGTCGCGGATGTCGGCAAAGCGGGCGGCGAGGGCGGCTTTTTGGGCGGCAGCCTCGGCGGGGGCTTTGCGGGTCATGAGGCAGCCTGAGGCAAACATTTCGGGCAGGAGGATGATGTCACAACCCAGGGGGGCAGAGAGTTTCCGGTCGAGGGTTTCAAGGTTGCGGCCGGGTTGTCCCCACGCGATGGCGGTCTGGCATAAAGCGATTTTCATGGCACAAGTGATTTGGTTCTACGGGTGCCAAAGTTAGTTATTTTTCGTATTTTTGCGGGCGAGAAAAAGTTTTTTTATATGTTGGAGAGTTTACAAGAGTTAGACGAACAAGTGTTGCTCGCGCTGAACGGGTTGCGGGCTCCTTTCTGGGACGGTTTCATGTGGACGGTCTCGGAGACATGGACATGGGTGGCGATGTATGCCGCGATTTTGTATGTGGTGTGCCGGAATTTCAGTTGGCGGGTGGCTGCTGTGGCGGTGGTGGCAGTGGTGGCGGTGATTGTGTTTGCCGACCAGCTGGGGGCGAGCGTGATACGCCCGGCTGTGGGGAGGCTGCGCCCGTCGAATCTGGAGAATCCGGTGTCGGAATTTGTGCAGATACTGAACGGGAAGCGCGGGGGGCGGTATGGTTTCCCGTCGTGCCATGCGGCAAACTCGTTCGGGCTGGCTTTCATCACCTTGCTGCTGTTCCGGCGGTGGGGCGTGGGCGTGTTCCTGCTGTTCTGGGCAACGCTGAACTCTTATTCCCGGATTTACCTCGGGGTGCATTATCCCGGCGATTTGGTGGCGGGGATGCTGCTGGGGGCGTTGGGGGCTGTGATTGTGTACGGGTTGTGGCGCTGGGCGTTGCGCAGCCGGCAGGTGACGCAGTGGCTGAAATGCAGCGAGCTGGACAAGGGGCTCATCAGGCACACCGCGCCTTTCCGGCACACGGGCTGGGTAATCGCCGTCGGTGGACTGACCATTGCGGCGGTGGCAGCGTGGAGCGCGGTGCAAATCCTTTAAACCATACTCCTCCGTCTGCTTCGCAGATACCAGTTCTATCTTAGAGAAGGAGCTTGATTAACAGATATTTCCAACTCTCCCCCTAAGATAGGGGGAGTACCCCGAAGGGGGGAGGGAGTATGAAAATAAACGACGTGGTTATTTCCTTTGTTCGCGTAGTGCTTGGCGAATTGCTTCTATGACAAGTTCCGGTTGTTCGAATATTTCCCGATTCTCAAAACGCAATGTCCGGATTCCATGTTTAGCGAATAAATATTCTTCCCGTTGACCATCATTAAATATTCCGTCCGGGGAATAGTGCCCTACCCCATCGAGTTCTATGCACAAACGAGCGGCTGGACAATAGAAATCAAGGATATAAGTATCTACACTGTATTGCCTGCGAAATAATGCACCTTCTACTTGCCGGCGTTTTAAGAGAGACCACAATCGGGCTTCTGCAGGAGTGCCATGGGTTCTTAATTCACGGCGGATGGATTTTTGTTGGGGATTGTTATAAGAGCGATTATTGAAGGTCATGGCGGGTTATTTTCTATTCATTATATATCATACTCCTCCGGCTGCTTCGCAGCCACCTCCCCTATCTTAGGGGAGGAGTTGATTATCAGACTACAACAATTGGCATGGAAGGGAAACGGTGTGGATTTGGAGGGTTTCTTCCAGGGCGGAACGGAGGCGGGTCTGGACGTCGGCAAAGGGGACGGGAGAGCCTAATTCGCGGGCAATGGAGGTGACGCCTTTGTCTACGAAGCCGCAAGGATTGATGTAGGAAAAATAAGTGAGGTCGGTGTTGACGTTGAGGGCAAGCCCGTGCATGGTGACGCTGCGGGAGCATTTGACGCCGATGGCGCAGATTTTGCGGGCACGGGGAGTGTCGCCGTCGAGCCAGACGCCTGTGGCGCCGGGGACGCGGCCGCCGGTGATGCCGTAGGCGGCGATGGTGCGGATGACGGCTTCTTCGAGGCAATTGACGTATTCACGGACGCCTATGCCGAGGGCGTCGAGGTCGAGAATGGGGTAAGCCACGAGCTGTCCGGGTCCGTGGAAGGTGATGTCGCCGCCACGGTCGACTTTGAAGAGGTCGACGTGTTTTGCGGCAAGCTGAGCCTGGGAGAGAAGCATGTTGGCAGCATGCCCGCTTTTGCCGAGGGTGTAGACGGGATAGTGCTCGACGAAAAGGAGGATGCCCTCCCCTTCCGCTTTGCCGGAGAGCTTGGCGTCGATTTGCCGGGCGAGGAGGCGCTCCTGAAGCTCCCACACTTCGCTATAGGCACGTTGCCCGAGGTCTTGGAACTGTACCATGGCGAAAGGTTATTTGGTTTGCGCGGGACGGATGACGTGGCGTTCGGCATGGTAACTGGAACGCACAAGGGGACCGCTCTCGACAAAGGCGAATCCTTTGCTTAAGCCGATGGCGGCATATTCCTTAAACGTATCGGGATGGACATATTCCTCGACAGGGATGTTTCGGGCTGTGGGCTGAAGATATTGCCCGATGGTCATGACACGGCAGCCGACAGCGAGGAGGTCGTCCATAGTCTGGAGGATTTCGTCGCGCGTCTCGCCCAAGCCGAGCATGATGCCTGACTTGGCGGTGATGCCGGAACGCGCCACCTGGGCGAGCACCCGGAGGGAGGTGTCGTATTTGGCACGGCTGCGCACACGGTCGGAAAGGCGGCGGACAGTCTCCAGGTTGTGGGAGATGACTTCGGGGCGGGCGTCAATCACACGGGCGACTAATTCCTCACGTCCCTGGAAATCAGGGATGAGGGTTTCCATGGTCGTGTCCGGATTTTCGCGTTTAATCGCCTCGATGACCTTCACCCAATGGGAGGCGCCAAGGTCGTCCACATCGTCGCGGTCAACGGAAGTAATCACGACGTGCTTCAGCTTCAAGGCTTTGACGGACTGCGCCACATGCTCCGGCTCGGCAGGGTCGAGGGGGGCGGGATGCCCCGTGGTGACGTTGCAGAAACGGCAGGCGCGCGTGCAGATGTTGCCGCCAATCATGAAAGTGGCAGTGCCGCATCCCCAGCATTCGCCCTGATTGGGACAGCGGCCGCTGGTGCATATCGTGTTCAACCGGTTATCGCGTATTGTGTTCATCACTTCGACGGACAATGCGCCCATCGGCAATTGGATTTTCAACCATTCGGGTTTCCTTCTGTTTGTAGCCATAATTCATTGTTTTCTGAAAACGGGGCAAAGGTAAGCACATCCGGGCGCATCGCCAAACTTCGAGGCGATTTTATAAAAAAGAGGCTGCGCTTCACAGCGCAACCCCCATCTTACTAACCCTTAAAACTGTAATTGAAATGAGTAACTGTTCCCGTTTCGTACTCCTCAGTCGTTTTTAAAGTCCGTTTTACTAGTTGTTTTCATAGAGTAGACGGAGGAAGGGGGAAAAGGTTGCGTGCGGGGGACTATTTTTTTGAAAAAAATTTGCACCAAGGAGTGATGCCGCAGTCGGCGCATTTGGGTTTGCGGGCAGTGCAAACATAACGACCGTGGAGGATGAGCCAGTGGTGGGCGTTGGAGAGCATCTCTTGAGGGATGCCGGCGACGAGTTGGCGTTCTACTTCCAGAGGGGTTTTGGCATTATCTGCCAAGCCGATGCGGTTTGAAACGCGGAAGACGTGGGTGTCTACAGGCATGGCGGGACGGCGGAATGCCACAGCCATGACCACGTTGGCGGTCTTGCGCCCGACGCCGGGGAGGGTCTGGAGGTCGTCCATGTTGTCAGGCACGACGCCACCGAAGTCTGCCATGAGTTTCACTGCCATGGCATGGAGGTGCTCCGCCTTGCTGTTGGGATAGGAAATGGACTTGATGAGGGCGCGGATTTCGTCCACGGTGCCGGCTGCCAGAGAAGCGGGGTCGGGGAAGCGGGCGAAAAGGGCGGGCGTAGTCATATTCACCCGCTTGTCGGTGCATTGGGCGGAAAGCATGACCGCCACGAGGAGTTCGTAAGGGGTATTGTAGTGCAGTTCAGTGTCGACGGCGCCTACATGTTCGGCAAACCAGGAAAGGACGTGCTGGAATCTTTCTTCTTTTGTCATAGTGTTGCATTATTTTTCGGCAAAAATAGCATTTTGAAAGCAATTATTCACTACTTTCGCGGGAACTAAATTTATACAACTGAGATGATGCAAACATTGACAGAACCAGAGTACCGCAACGCCATCCGGGAGAAGTACGGCGAAGTGCTGAAGTCCTGCCGGAATTTGGTCACGCAGGAGGACATCCGGCAAGTGCGCCGGGCTTTTGACATTGCCCTCAAAAACGAGACAAGCGCCGAGAAGCTGAATTACAGGGAGATTCTCCGTATTTTGGACATCACGCTGATTATCACGCAGGAAATCGGCTTAGGGCGCACGTCGGTGATTTGTGCCTTGGTACACAAGCCTGTGGAAAAAGACTTGTTGCCGCTGGACGAGGTGCGCCAGATGTTTGGCGACAAGGTGTGGCAAATCAACAAGGGACTGAAGGACATCAGCCACATCTATGCCACACAGAAAATCGTCGATTCGGAGAATTTCCGGAAATTGCTGCTCAGTTTTGCAGAGGACATCCGGGTGCAGCTCATTTTCCTGGCAGAAAAACTCTATGCCTTGCGGCAGGCGGAATACCTGACAGAGGCGGAACAGCAGGAATTGGCGAAAGAAACCAGTTACATCTACATCCCCCTCACCCACCGGCTGGGGCTGTATAACATCAAATCGGAGATGGAAGACCGCGCCCTGCGCTATTCCAATCCGAAAATATACCGCGAAATCGAGCAGAAGCTACAAGAGTCGAAGGATGCCCGGGAAGCCTATATCACGGAATTTGCCGCCCCCATCCGCGAGGAGTTAGACCGGAGGGGCATCAAGTATAAAATGAAATACCGCACGAAAACCATTGCGTCTATCCTGAACAAGATGCGCAAGAGCCAAGTGGAATTCGAGGAAATATACGACATTTTCGCCTTGCGCTTCATCATCGACAGTACGGGTGAAAACGAGAAACCGGACTGCTGGCGGGTGTATTCCATCGTGACGGACAAATATGTGCCAAACCCCAGACGACTGAGGGACTGGATTTCAGTGCCGAAATCCAACGGATATGAGTCGCTGCAGACCACGGTGCTGGGACCGAGGAACCGGTGGGTGGAAGTGCAAATCCGGACGGAACGCATGGACGAGATTGCAGAAAAAGGCTTTGCCGCCCACTGGAAATACAAAGGGGGCACGTCTGACAGCATCCTGGAAAACTGGCTGAACGAATTGCGGGAGGTGTTGGAAAGCCCGGAGAGCAATGCCATCGACCTCCTCGACGACATGAAAATCAACCTGCAGGACAAAGAGGTACACGTGTTTACGCCCAAGGGCGACCTCATCACCCTGCAGGCAGGCGCGACGCTGCTGGACTTTGCCTACGCTATCCACTCCAACATAGGCAACAAGTGCGTGGGGGGAACGGTGAACGGGAAGAACGAAACGCTGCGTTATGTGCTGAAAAACGGCGACCAAATCTCCGTGATGACCGCCAGCAACCAGCAGCCGAAAGCCGACTGGCTGAACTTTGCCATCACGTCGAAAGCCCGCAACCGGATACGCCAGTTCCTGAACGAAGAACTGAACCACCAAGCGGACATCGGCAAGGAAATGCTTGCCCGACGGCTGAAGAACTGGAAAATCGACTATTCGGAAGAGCTGGTGCGCAAGTTGATGCAGCACTACAGATACAAATTTGCCTTAGACCTTTACCACGGCATCGCTACCGGGAAGCATGATTTGGGCGAAATCAAGGACATCCTGACCCACCCGGAAGAGAAACAACCTACTGTGCAGCCCCACCGGGACATCAAGGTAGAACAGCCGAAAAAGGCTGTCGAGGACGTGTTGCTGATTGACAAAAATGTGGACAACGTGGATTACAAATTTGCCCGTTGCTGCAATCCCGTATACGGGGACGACATCATCGGTTTCGTGTCCATCGGCGAAGGCATCAAGGTGCACCGCCGGCAATGTAAAAATGCCGTCGAACTGATGCGCCGTTACCCTTACCGCATCGTAAATACCCAATGGACGAATGATGGGGCAACTTCTTATCAGACCATCCTGAACCTGATGGGAAAAGACGACCCGAATATCATTACCAAGGTCACGGAGGTCATCGGGAAAGACCCGCATGCCAAGTTGAGGGGCATTTCCGTCAATTCGGCAGAAGGCATTTTCGACGGGCATATCACAGTGTTGATTGACAATACGGAGCATTTGGAGCAACTGATTTCAAGACTGAAGCACATTGCAGGTGTGATGAAAGTCAACCGTCAGGACTCCATGTTGGAATAAAGAAATTTATTAACGATAAAAACATTAGAATATGAAAACATTCCTTCTTTCATTACTGCTTGCAGGCAGCGTCAGCGTGCAAGCCCAGAACATCAAAGAATGGCTTACCCTCACCCCGATACGGGTGGAAAAGCCTGCATTCAGCGAGACTAATAACGTCAAAGACCAAACCTTCACGGACGCCATGCTGGCAGAATACGGCGGACTGAACGTGCACAACCTCTGCCCTCAAGCCGACGGCAAGGAAGGTTCTTTGACGTGGAGCGTTGCCCGCACAGCTCAAGACACCGTAGTGGCAAATGCCGGCAACGAATGGCAACTCCATTATGCAGCCACTTACATCAGCAACCCTGAATGGATTAGCGGCGAGTTGAGTTTCCAGCTATTCGGCGCAGCGGAAATCTATATCGACGGAGTAAGGAAAGCCGTGACTAAAAGCCTGCAACCCGCCTTACGCACGGTGCCCGTGGAATGGATACCGGGGAAACACACGGTGGTAGTCAAAACGCTCAGCCGAGGGGGAAACCTCGTGTTCGCCCATTTCAAGGCTGACAAGGAATTTGCAGAGGAAACCGTGGAATTTTCTGTTTCGCCCGAGCGAGGCAAGTGCATCTATGACGTGCTGAACGGCAAAAATGTCAGCCGGCTGTACCTGTCCGACTCCGGCAAATACGCCATTGTGGGCATTACAAACACGGTGGACGGAAAGACAAGCAGCAATACGTATATTTACCGCATTGCTGACAAGGAAATTGTCTATACGTTTCCTGGCAACAGCGCCGGCAATCTGCAATGGATTCCCGGCAAGGAGGCACTCTCTTTCCTGCAAAATGAGGGCAATGCCCGTTCACTCTATGCCTACGACGTGGAAAGCCGGCAACTGACTTGCCTTATTCGCGAAGACAACGCCATTCGCAATTACACATGGGCACCAGACCGCTCGTACCTCATTTATACCAACAACGAGAATTACGCCGACCCGAAATGGGAATTGCGCAAACTGGCAGGCATGGAAGACCGCCAGGAGTATTTCCGCAACCGGAGTTTCCTTTATAAATATGACTTCGCCACAGGCATGCACAGCCGGCTCACGTGGGGCAACCTGACAACCTCGCTGATGGACATCAGCCCTGACGGGAAACAAATCCTCTTCTCCACCTCGTGCCCGGACTACAGCCGGTTCCCTTATGACAGGCAAGACATTTATTTGATGGATTTGGAAACCATGAAGGTAGATACCTTGTGGAAAGACCGGAGGTTTTCCATTTTCTGCAGTTTTTCACCCGACGGGAAACAACTCTTGGTGCAGGGGGGAGCATCGGCATTTGGCAACCTCGGTGAAAATGTGGGCAAGAAGCAGATTCCCAACCAATACGATGTGCAACTCTACATCTACGACCTGGCAAGCAAAGAAGTGCAACCCATCACCCGTGACTTTGCCCCCTCGATTGACGCGGCAGTATGGCACAACAACGGCAAGATTTACGCCAAAGTAACGGACGCGGATTTCGTGCGCCTCTATTGTTATGCCGATGGCAAATTTACACAGATGGATTGTCCGGGAGATATGATACAGGCATTCAGCCTTGCCGAAAATGCAGAAGCAATGATGTTCACCTCCACGACGGTACATTCCCCGGTGCAAATCTACACCTGCGACCTCGCTACGGGAGAAGCAGCCTTGTGGGACAGTCCTTGCGCAGAACAATACAAGCACATTGTGTTTGGAGAAATGAAAGATTGGGATTACAACTATAAGAAAGGCACAGT
Organism: uncultured Odoribacter sp.; assembly: GCA_944321145.1. Lineage (GTDB taxonomy): Bacteria > Bacteroidota > Bacteroidia > Bacteroidales > Marinifilaceae > Odoribacter. Next base: position 12,986 of record CALUKF010000026.1, read on the forward strand.
TATAGACGGGCGTTATTACCTGCCTGCTGATTTTGACCCGCAAAAGAAATACCCGTTGATTGTCTATTACTACGGAGGAACGACTCCTGTTTCACGTACTTTTGGAGGACGCTGGCCTTTCAACCTCTACACGGCAAACGGCTATGTGGTTTATGTGCTCCAGCCTTCCGGCGCCATCGGATACGGACAGGAATTTTCTGCCCGCCACCAAAACAATTGGGGCAAGACGACGGCAGACGAGATTATCGCTTCCGTCAAGGCATTTGCAGAGGCGCATCCTTTCATCGACAAAGAACATATCGGTTGCATGGGTGCTTCCTACGGCGGTTTCACGACCGAATACCTGACGACGCAGACCGACATTTTTGCCTGTGCCATCTCGCATGCCGGCATTTCCTCCATCTCCAGCTATTGGGGCGAAGGATATTGGGGATTTGGTTACAGCACGAACGCCTCGGCTTATTCCTTCCCATGGAACCGCCGCGACATTTACGTAGACCAAAGCCCGCTCTTCAATGCCGACAAGGTGAAGGTGCCTATCCTCTTGATTCACGGAACAGCAGATGTCAATGTTCCGACGGGGGAAAGCATCCAGTTCTACACGGCACTGAAACTTCTGGGGAAAGATGCAGAACTGGTGTTGGTGAAGAATGCCGACCATGCCGTTGTGGACTACGAACAACGTATCCTGTGGAACAACACCATCCTCTCCTACTTTGCCAAATATCTGAAAGACAAACCGGCATGGTGGGAGCACCAATACAAAGACTTGAACCTTTAAACGGAAATGGCAATATTTACGAATTATATGCGTACCTTTGTACAGACAAAATCACAAATTTGACAAGATATGAAAACAACTATCGACAAAGCAGCGGATAACATCCGAATATTGGCAGCTGCCATGGTGGAAAAAGCAAAATCGGGACATCCCGGAGGCGCCATGGGCGGAGCCGATTTCATCAATGTGCTTTATTCCGAGTTTCTGAATTTTGACCCGGACGACCCGGCGTGGTTCAACCGAGACCGTTTCTTCCTCGACCCGGGACACATGTCGCCGATGCTCTACGCTACGTTGAGCCTGATTGGCAAATTCACAATGGAAGATTTGCAACAATTCCGCCAATGGGGCAGCATCACTCCGGGGCACCCGGAACGCGACGTGCAGCATGGGATTGAAAACACTTCCGGTCCCCTCGGACAGGGACATGCCATGGCTGTGGGAGCCGCCATCGCCGAACGTTTTCTTGTAGCCCGTTTCGGGGAATGGATGGCACACAAGACTTACGCTTTCATTTCCGACGGCGGCATACAGGAAGAAATCTCGCAAGGCGCAGGACGGATTGCCGGCACATTGGGGCTTGCCAATCTCATCATGTTCTACGATGCCAACAATGTGCAACTCTCAACCAAAGTCGATGAAGTTACGACAGAAGACACGGCAGCCAAATACAGGGCATGGGGTTGGAATGTGATTTCCATTGACGGAAATAACGCCGAAGAAATACGCGACGCCCTCCGTGCCGCACAAGGCGAAACCGAACGTCCTACGCTCATCATCGGGCATACACTCATGGGCAAAGGCGCAATGGGCGCCAACGGCGAGGATTACTCCAACAAAGTGTCCACCCATGGACAGCCGCTTAGTGCCGCAGGCGCCTCCATCGAAAAGACCATCGAGAATCTGGGAGGAGACCCGCAGCACCCATTTTGCATTTTCCCTGAAGTACAGGAACTGTACGCCCGTGCATTGGAGGAAAAACGCGCTTACGCCCGTCGCAAAAAAGAGGAGCAGGCTGCATGGGAAAAAGCTAATCCCGAACTGGCAAGCCGCTACCACGAATACCTATCGGGTAAAGCGCCGGCTATTGACTACCGCGCCATCGCCCACAAAGCGAACATTGCTACCCGCGCCGCTTCATCGGACGTGTTGGCTGAATTGGCAAAGCAGGTGGACAACATGATTGTCAGCTCTGCCGACCTATCAAACTCAGACAAAACAGATGGTTTCATCAAAGGCGGTGCACGCAACCTCGTCCGTGGCGACTTCAGTGGCAAATTCTTGCAAGCAGGTGTTGCCGAACTGACCATGGCAGCCCTTTGCAACGGTATTGCCCTGCATGGCGGTATTCATGTGGCATGCGGCACGTTCTTTGTGTTCTCGGATTATATGAAACCTGCTTTCCGTATGTCGGCATTGATGGAGTTGCCGGTGAAATACGTATGGTCACACGACGCTTTCCGTGTGGGCGAAGACGGTCCCACCCACCAGCCCATCGAACATGAAGCCCAATTGCGCCTCATGGAGAAAGTGCACAATCATCACGGTGCTATGAGCCTTCTGGCACTTCGTCCGGCAGATGCCGCCGAAACGTCGATAGCTTGGAAAATGGCAATGGAAAATACCCAGACCCCGACAGCTCTCGTATTCTCACGCCAGAATGTCAATGACCTGCCTTCCGAAGGATGCCGTTACGACGATGCCCTGCAAGCTGAACGCGGCGCGTATATCGTAGCAAAGAACAGCGAAACACCGGCAATCGTGCTCGTAGCCTCCGGCTCAGAGGTCTCTACGCTTGTTGATGCCGCCCGCCTGTTAATGGAGCGCAAAGGGATTGGCACTCAGATTGTATCTGTCATTTCTGAAGGCTTGTTCCGCTCACAGCCAAGAGACTATCAGGAACGCATCCTCCCTCCTGCCCTGCCCAAATACGGTCTGACCGCAGGACTGTCCGTAACGCTCGAAGGTTTGATTGGCTGCAATGGAAAAATCCATGGCGTCAACCACTTCGGCTACTCTGCCCCTGCTAAAGTATTGGACGAAAAATTCGGCTTCACCCCCGAAAGCGTCTACAACGAAATCTGCGAATGGCTCGGGAAATAATACAAAAAAATAAAGCGGCTGAAATCAGCCGCTTTATTTTTTTATAAACTAATCGTTTTTATTTTGCCAATTCCGTGTCAATCTGAGTCACCATGGCTTTTACGTCCTCATTGGCAGGCTCCAGAGACTGGGCTTCAGTAGCGTAACCTTTGGCTTTTTGGAAAAGCTCTTTGGCTTGCGCTTTGCCGGCGTCATACTTTGCCTTGTCGGTGTTGGCAACCGGAGTCACCTCCTGCAGGATTTGCGCGCCGTCATTGAAATAAAGCCCGGCGAGGCTCAAGAAACCTTGCACTTTAAAACTCTTGGTGGTCAGTTCCGTGATTTTCAAATAATTCTCAGCAGCCTTAGCTTCATTGCCTGCTTTTTGGAAAGTCTGCCCTTCTTTCAAAAAGTGTGTGGCATACATCGTTTCCAATTTCATGTTGCCCGGAGATGCCTTCATACCGGCTTCCAAAGTTGCCAACATTTCAGCAGTCTTCTTTTGTGCCCGCAGGGCAGTTGCCTTGCCCAAGTAAGAAGAAGCCAATTTGTATCGCCCCTCAATAGCCAAGTCATAATACTTCACGGCTGCATCGTAGTTTTTCAGGCGCGTAGCCACTACTGCCGTGTTATACACACAAGCGTTGTCTTTATTGTCTACGATATTCAGGTAAGCTACCCAATTGTCAAAAGCCTCTTGGTAATTTTTTGCTTTATAAGCAGCGTTTCCTGCATTTTTCTCAGCAGCACCTGTATTCTCTGCTGCACCTTCTTGGGCGAACAAGCCTAAGCTCAACATGACGCCCACAAACAATAACATAATCTTTCTCATGCTCTCTAATTTTATATGCAATTCATTATTTAATTTCTTCAGCGCACTAAATTACATTTCCGGAAGAAAAAAACAAAACAATTTGCCGTTTTTTTGACCGTCAACTATACAATAATGCCAATATTTTCTTTAATCCTGCTTCGTCCTCCGCATCGAAAGCACCGGGCTTGTCACTGTCAACATCCAGACAGGCAAACACTTGTCCCTCCCGATTACGGATTGGAATCACGATTTCGCTCTTCGAACGGCTGTCACACGCAATGTGCCCCGGAAATTGCTCCACGTCGGGGACAATCACCGTCTCTCCGGAGTCGATGGCAGCCCAGCAAACCCCTGTATGCGCCCGCAATTTCTGGCACGCCACGGGTCCCTGGTACGACCGCACAATCAACTCGCCATCCACCAATGCGTACACCCCTGTCCAGAAGAACGTCTGCATCTTGTGGTGCAACACCGCCTCCATCGTCGCCAGACGCGCCCAAATGTCGGGCGTCGTCTGCACGTAAGTCTTTATTTGCTCATAGAGGCGGTCGTACTTTGCCGCTTTTGCGCTCTGCGTCTCCATACGTCAATTCACCCGTTCAAGAATATCCACCAAATGTTTCCACCACTTCTCCACCGTCGCGATATTGACCTTCTCGTCCGGCGAGTGTACACCCCGCAGGGTCGGACCGAAAGAAATCATATCCATCCCCGGATACTTCTCCAAGAAAAGCCCGCATTCCAAACCGGCATGAATGGAACGCACCACCGGCTTCTGAGCGAAAAGCGACTCATAGGACTCCACGGCAATCTTCAATATCGGCGAATCAGGATTCGGTGCCCATCCGGGATACCCTTCGCCATGTTCCACGGAAGCACCCGCAAGACGGAATGCCGAAGCCACCATCTGCGCGATATTCATCTTCTCGGAATCCACATCACTCCGTTGCGAAGTAGTAATCAATACCGTATTGTTCTCCACGAATTTCACAGCTGCCAAGTTCGTCGAAGTCTCCACCATCCCCGGCATGCGGTAACTCATCGAGAACACCCCGTGCGGACAGGCATACAACGCATTCAGCAAACGGGAAGCACATCCTGCTTCCATCACTTCGCAAGGCACTTCCACCGACTCCATCTCCAAACGGATGCCCGGTTCCGTCACCTTCCACACACGCTCCATCTCCCCCGCATACACATTGAAAGCCACCCGCATCGTCTCCTTCAACGCCTCGTCAAACACAAGGACTGCCGATGCCTCACGTGCAATCGCATTACGCAAATTACCGCCCTCAAACGAAGCCAGCAAGATTCCATACTTATTATTCATTTCCCAAAGGAAGCGGTTCAGGATTTTAATCGCATTGCCCCTCCCCTTGTTAATGTCGTCTCCGGAATGTCCGCCTTGCAATCCCTTCACAGTCACCTTCACAGCGAACTTGTGAGGCGGCGTAGCCTGTGCCGTATAAGGAAAACGCACCACCGTATCAATACCGCCAGCGCATCCGATAAACATCTCCCCTTCATCCTCCGAATCCAAATTCAGGAGCATCTTACCCGTAAAGAACCCCGGCTGCAAGGCAAAAGCCCCGGTCAGCCCCGTCTCCTCGTCCACCGTAAACAGGCATTCCACCCGTCCGTGGCGGATATCCTCCGAGGTCAACACAGCCAAAGCCGCTGCCATCCCGATGCCGTCGTCTGCTCCCAGCGTCGTACCCTTTGCCTTCACCCACTCCCCGTCAATATAAGGCTGGATAGGGTCTTTATCGAAATCATGCTGCGTGTCCGAATTCTTCTCACACACCATGTCCATGTGTGCCTGGAGCACCACCGTCGGCGCCCCTTCCCTGCCCGGCGTGGCGGGCTTCGTCATCAACACATTGCCTGCCTCGTCCTGGCGGGCTTCCAAATCATGCCTGCGGGCAAAATCCATCAGCCACGCCCCGATTTTCTCCTCTTTCTTCGAAGGGCGGGGCACCTGGCAAATCTCCTCAAAATAGCCCCAAACGGCTTCCGGTTTCAATCCTTTCAAAACTCTTTCCATATTAATATCGTTAATCGTTATTCGTTAATCGTTCATCAAACTTCTTAAGCGTCCACACACAGGACTTGATTTCCTGCGGTGCAATCATAAAGGTCAGGTCGGCATGCAACTGTTCCTCAATGGCAGTCAGCGCCTCCTTCACATTCCTCCCCTCCTCGGTCAGCACCACCACATTGGAGCGCATATCCTCCCTGCACATCTTCCGCTGCACATACCCCCTCTTGCACAACGTATTCAACAACTTCGTCACATTATACTTATCCTTTTGCAAACGTTTCGAGATTGTCTGCTGGTTCACATGGTCTTCCTCCCAGAGCACCTGCAGCAACTCATACTGCTCCCGGCTCACAGGATAACCGGCTTGTTGGAAAGCCCGGTTCAACCGTTTCGTATAACCGCGCTCAGCCTTGCTGAGATACGCCATCAATTCCTTTATGTCGTTCATCGTCTCTTTCTCGCTATATACTCTATGCAAACATAACGCTTCTCCCGCAAAAATGCAACCCCTCCCTCCATATTTCTCATTCTTTCACAATTCCCGCATACTCTTTAAAAAACACCGGCGCAGTCTCCTCCACCAACTTCACCACCTCCTCCAGCGGCAACTCCATCTGCCCTCCTGCCGCGTTCAAATGCCCTCCGCCGTTAAACCACCGTTTCGTCCATTCGCTCACCGGCACCTCCCCCTTCGAACGGAAAGACAGCTTCACCTTGTCCTTGCGCTCCGTCACCAGCACCGACACAATCACGTCCCTCACCGTGAGCGGCACATTCACCAACCCCTCCAAATCCCCGTCCCGGAACCGGAACCGCTCCAGCTCATTCTTCGACAACGATATGATAGCCAGAGAATAATTCTCCGTCACTTTCAACTTTGCCAACAACGCATACCCCAGCAGCCGCAGCCTCGACAAACGGTTCATCTGATACAGATGCTCATGCACAAACGCCTTGTCCAACCCAGCCTCCAGCAACTCCGCCACCAGGCGGTACGTCTCCGGGCGCGAAGAATTATGGCTCAGCCCCCCTGTATCCGTATTAATACCCGCATAAAGCGAATTTGCCACATCGGCATTCACAATCCCCTTGCCCCAAATCTGCGTGATGACTGTATACAGCAACTCGCACGTAGACGACACCGTCGTGTCCGAAATCACCACCTCCTCCTCGTCCGGTTCCAAATGATGGTCGATAATCACCCGTGGCGCCGTTGCCTCCCGCACGAAAGGCTCCAAATCCCCCTCCCGCGCCGTCGTATTATGGTCAAGCATAAAAATCAGGTCAGTCTCCGCAATCAGCCGCCGGCAATCCTCCGGCTTGTCCTGGTAAGAAATCAGGCGTGGGACATGCTTCAAGAAACGCAAATACTCCGGCATATAATCACACGTCAGGATGCGCCACTTCACGCCCAGCCGTTCCATCACCTCCGCCAGTGCCGAACACGCCCCGGCGGCATCCCCGTCCGGCGAAATATGTGGGATAATCACCACCCGTTTCACCACCCGCTCTGTCATGCAGCGTCTCAAATCTTCAATACATTCTTTTACCGTCTTCATAAAATATCTTCATAAACCGGACAAAGATAAAATTAAAAACCCAATCCCCGCAACGAAAAAGGGCTAAAAGTGCATTTCTTCACTTTTAGCCCCTCGGCATGTTGTCCTTCAACACTTCCGCGCGCTCATTTCTTCTTGCCTTTCTTCAAAGCAACTTCGTGGGTGGCTTCCTCGGCAAGGTAACTTGCCTCGTGTTTCTTCTTCATCCCTTTCGGTTTCTTATTTCCGGCTGCTCCCATATCTCTTGATTTTTAACGTTAAAACAATAAATACATTCGCCCCTCCTCTTGCAAAATCCATGCCACACCCGCCCTCCTGCCAGATTGTCATACTCCGGAATCACCCCTCCTCCATTCCTAATCGTCCGTCATTCATCAAAAAATCAAAAATGCCCGCCACGACAATCCCCTCTTCATTCTGGTAAACCGGTAAGAAACCGCCCGTAACAATCATCTTCTGAAACCCGTCCCGGATATGTAAAAGCGACCGCTGCTCCTGCTTCAACTTTTCCTGGTCAGGGATGCCAAACGCCGACTGGATATAATACCGTCTGAAACCGCGGTTGCAAACAAAATCCACCTCCAAACGGCTCCGCTGGTTCTTCCCCTCCTCATCCTTGCGGTTCACGACAACCTCCCCCACATCCACAGAAAAACCTCTGAGCCGAAGCTCATTATAAATCAAATTCTCCATCAAATGGGTTTCCTCCGCCTGCCGGAAATTCAGCCGTGCATTGCGCAATCCCAAATCCTCAAAATAATACTTCGAAGGAGTGTCAATATAACGTTTCCCTTTAATATCATACCGCAAAGACTTCTCCAACAGGAAAGCATCCTGCAAAATATCAAGATAGTTCTTGATTGTATCCACAGAAATGCCGCTACCTTTGACTGACTTAAACGTGTTTCTCAACTTCAACGGATTGGTCAGCCCGCCAATGGACGAAGCCAGCAAATTCACCAAATCCTCCAAATCGGCATCATGCTTGATATTATACCGCTCCTTGATATCCTTCGCATAAACGCTCTCGAACAAATGCTTCAGGTACTCCTCCTTTTGCCTCGTCCCGTGCAAAGTAATCGTCTGCGGCAATCCCCCATAAACCATATACTCCCGCAACGCCTCCTCTTGGCTACCCCCTTCCCGGGTCGACATAAACTCCCGGAAACAGAGGGGATGAATCCGGATCTCCTCCCCACGCCCCCGAAACTCGGTAATCACATCCTTGGACAAAAAGCGTGAATTGCTCCCCGTCACATAAACATCCGCATTTTCCACCTTCAAATAACTGTTCAACACATCCTCGAACTCCCTCACACGCTGCACCTCGTCCAGCAAAATATAATACATTCCCCCATCCGTCATCCGCCCGTCAATATACGTCAGCAGCGCGTCCGGGTCTCGTAAAGCGCTGTTCCTCCTGTCCTCCAGGTCTACCCTGACAATATGGCTGTCATCCACCCCCTCTCCCTTCAGGAAATCGTAAAACAGTTTGAAAAGCAAATACGACTTGCCGCACCGCCTTATCCCGGTGACCACCTTAATCATCCCGTTGTGCCGGCTTGCCACCAACCTCTGCAAATACATGTCCCGCTTAATCTCCATATCCAATCGATTTATTTGTACAAAGACGCAATTATTTCGAGTACAAAAATAAGCAAATCCCACTATATTTCCAAGCACCGCATGGGAAAACGCCCCAATTTCCATCCTCCCCCTCTTCCTTCCCGCCGGAGGCATCCGCAGTGATTGCCGGGCATCATCTGGGAGTTGGATAGGGGAAGACTGGGGGTTATGGCTATATCACGCCTATATGATAGCTATACCTCGCCTATCCACAGATAGCCCAGATATAGGCGTGATATAGCTATCATATAGAGATGCCCCCCGGTCTTCACCCAGCCACCCCCTACCTTTCCCCCGGAAAAAACATAAAAAGGGGGCTGCCTTAAAACGTCTTTTTATTATACTCCCTCCTTCGGGGTACTCCCCCTACCTTAGGGGGAGAGTTTGAAACATCTGGTATTCAAGCTCCTCCCCTAAGATAGGGGAGGTGGCTGCGAAGCAGACGGAGGAGTATGACAAGCATTTTAAAGCAACCCCTTTCCGCAAACCATTTGCGGCTTAGTTCAGCTGCACGGTGACGGTCTGCTCCGCCGGGGGGTAGCAGATGTTGTTATTGCAGCACTGGTAGCTGATTTTGCAGGTGACGGTGCCTGCGCCCGCGCCGGTGATGGGCTGCACGAAAACCACAGTATCCTCGTACATCATCGTGCCCTTGGTGTTGAAAGGCAGCGGGGCGGGGCGTTGCAGGATGCCCTGTTTCTCATAGCCTTCCGGGAGGGCGATCTCCACTTTCATCGCCTCAAATGCCTCGCCGGGGGCAACAGAAGAATAGATGTGGTAACCGGGGTGGATTTTCACCTTGAAAAGCACCACTTGCCTGCCGTCCTGGAGCACTTCACGGGAGGCGGCAACTGCCACGGGCTGCGCATCGGTGGTCTCCGGCGTCTTCAAGGCTGCCTGCCAGCGGCGGAGTTCCCAGCCCTTGTAGTCGTTCACGCCCGGATCGCGGCTGTTGATGAGCCATACCCAGCCGCCGGCTTCGGTGAAAAACATGTTGCTGCGATTCTTGTCGAACCAAGCACGCCAATCTTCAGGCGTCGCGAAGTCTGCCAAGGTGTATCGTGCCAGGATGCGCCGTCCCTTCGCCACGTCCTTCCCGGCTTCGAGCATCTTGATGGCTTCGTCAATGAGGCGGATGTCGTTGTTCGGGATGCCGAGGCTCTTGGCATCCTCGTCGAGCGTCAAGCTGTAACGCCCATCTCCGCCGTAAAGGTAGTCGCGATTCTCATCAAAATAGCGGGCATAAGCATCACCATCCGTACCAAACATTGCAAAATATTGCGGCATGATAAGTTGCAGCATTTCTTCCCGGCTCTTCATGGGTATGGGAGGCATATTGAGATACATCTGCTCCTCTTCATTTAAAACTTCACCCTTTGCTTGCTTTGCTTTAATGCTTTCCCTCTTTTCTTGCATGATGGCATTAGCTGCATCGTTCATTTCTACCATTTCCTGATAACCTTCTTCGCTCGCAGTATACACAAACTCTTTAATAGAAGCGCGAGTTGCAATGGTCTCGTTGTATTTGCGGGCAATAATGCCTTGCCCGTCGAATTGCGCAATGTAGACAATGGCATTCGCCAGCACGGGCTTGGCTTCCTCGGTCATATAAGCCGGTGATGCAGCAAAACCCCAATGGAAAAAGTTGCCGTGGCGACCAATGGCTACAGCTTTTAGGGATTTGGAGGATACGCCTCCGGAAATTATCTCGGCTTCGGGGGAATCCTCATAACCGTCAGGACGTGACACCAAGCCGACAGCAAAATTCTCGTCGATCTGGAAATCCTTGGTCTGCACCTGCCACATCGGCAGAGTCTTAGGCATCTCTCTATCGTAAGCGAAAGCGTAGTGACGAGCCTCTTCCGGAGTCGGCTTGTCGATGACAGTCATTTTCACCTTAAAAGGACCATTGAAAATAGGATGGTCTGCCTTCCAATCGAAAGCATCACCCGCCAAACACCGACAATACCAATCGTTCTTACAACCAATGCGTGAACCAAGATCTGAGGAAGCTACTCCTATGGTCAGCATCGGGCGGTCGAAGTCCTCAGTCAGGTAAGCGGGCTTCAGGTAACGCTGGTGCACCTGGTCCATGTATTCCGGCGCGATGGGTTTCGGCGTGCCGTCCATGACAGTCACGTCGTAATTATCGGACATCGCTTGGGTATAATCAGCGGCATTGACCACTGTCACAGAGTTGAAATACTCTTTCAAGAAAGTTTCAAAAGCAGCCATACGCGCCTTTACGGCAGCTTGGTACTCTTCGTTGGAAGTGCATGCCCTACGGTCTATATCGGCAGTGCCGCCGACATAAAGGATGCGCAGGTCACTTTTCTTGATGGGGGTGCCTGCCAGCACAGCAAAGCTGAGTAGGACAGGAAATAGAAGTGTAATTAATTTTTTCATATTCATTTATTTTAAATGGTTTAATTATTTTCTTTATCGTTCGTTTTGTTCCCACGTGGGATTATATTGCATGACGTTCAACGGAATGGGCAATTGCCAGCGCGGGTCGTCCACCGGCATCGTATAAGTCTCTCCCCAAACGGTGCGCTCCATCGGGCGGGCAGTTTTCGGGTCGGCATTCTGCCGTTTGTGGTCAAGGAAAGACATCTCCGTGAAGACTATCTCCCGGCGGCGCTCGTTGAGGATTTCCGTCAGCAGGGCATCCGGGTCGGTGGGCGCAGCCGTATAATTTTGATTCTTATAACGGCGGTCGCGCACATAGTCAAGGGCTTCGATAGCTTCCGCAATATTGGGCGAGGACTTGCGCAGGGCGGCTTCCGCCTTGGTCAGCCACACTTCCGACACGTCAATGCCGGAGTGGTGGATGCGCGTCCATGACATTGGGTCTAATAGACCTGCATCCGGATATGCGCCATAAAAAAGGGTATAGCGCAAGTCGTTCTCTTGGTCAATGATATCCAACATCTTTTGGGAATAGCAATAGGTACTTCTTTCCGTGCGGTAACGGGAATACAGGATTTCCGGATTAGTCTGCGGAATCGTAGAATAGCCGTTGATGCCATACGCCGGAATGCCGGGCATCATCTGAGACAAAGTGTTATAGTCTGTGATTTCACTGCGAAGCTTGAGGGCTTCCGTGGCATCGGCATAGGCGTTATCATAATCCTGCATCCAAAGGTACACGCGGGCACGCAGGGCATAGGCGGTTGCCCGACCAGGCACATTGTTGTATTCCGGCACGTCCACTGCCAGAAGACTGACGGCTTCCGTCAAATCGCCAATCAACTGTTCGTAAATCTTCCCTACCGTCTCACGCGGATAGGAATTGTTGATGTCCGGTTCAAGGATAAGGGGCACACCCAAATCTGTGTCGGCTGTAGCAGCGTTGTATTGTTTGCCGTAAAGGTTAACGAGCAGGAAATAGTTCATTGCCCGATGCACCAACGCCTGCCCTTTCACTTCGTTTCGTTCGTAGTCCACACCATCCTCCACGCGGTCGATATTGGCAAGAACATAATTGGTCACATAATTCGATTTGTAAAGTCCATCCCAATTGAAATCTTCTTCCGCCACTGAAAAAATATAATCCGCCCACGTCAGAGTATTGACGTACATACTCGTATTTCGATGCACATCATATAATACAGAAGCAGGCGTTTCGCTAGCAGTATAGTCATCGCTATAGGCATCAATGAAATTAATGCAATAAGAGAAGGAAGCCAGCGGATTGGTCATGGACATGCCACCGTCCGCCATCATTTTGCCGAGGTCGTCCACCGTCTCGGGAATCGTGTTTCCTTTGGGCACCACGTCCACAAAGTCATTGCAGCCTGCCAGCAGGCAGAAGGCTGCCAATATGCTCAATATCTTTTTCATGTATCTGCTGTTTTAAAATGAAACGTTCAAAGTCACACTGTAATACGTCGGGGCATCGCCCAAATAGGAGGTATCCCCAACACTATTTGTCCCCATCCGGTCAGGATCCAGCCCGTCACGATTGGCTGCCCAGAACCACGGATTCTCCACCGTAAACTTCAAGTTCAGGGCGGAAAGGACATTCGTCTTGACAATCCGCTTGAAATCATAAGCCAAGCCTACAGATTTCAAACGTATCAGATTGGCACTTTCTATTTGCTTATCGAGATTTCGACGTGCCATAATTGTAACCCCGGAATTTGTCCCATAAGTAGATTTCGGCACCCACGTATGCTCCTCATCGCCCGGCTCGCGCCAACGTTCATCATAAATCGCATTGGGACGATTCTGGATGTACACATTGGCAAAGGAAGGCATCAGCATCTTGTGTCCCATCTTATAGGTAAACATCAAGTCGAAGTCAAAGCCGTAGAAGGAAACCGTGTTGCTCCATGCGCCGAAGAACTTAGGCGACGTGCGTCCCGGGAAAAGGAAATCTTCCGTGCCAAAGGTATTGATATCCCCCTCGGTCAAAGATTCGCCAGCCGCATTAATCAGCGTCAACGCGCCCTCATTCGTCAGTTTGCCCGTCTTCACGGCAAAGAGGTAATCCACCGGCTTGCCCTCGATCGGGTCGCCATTACTCATGCTGCTCACCGTGCTGATACCGGAATTGAGTTTCGTCACCTCGTTGTAGTTGTAGGACAAGGTAAACGAGCTGTTCCAACGTACATTTTTCTTTTGCACTGGCGTGCCACTTAGGCTCACGTCCACACCCCGGTTTACCAACGAAGCCACGTTCATCATCACAGACGACCAGCCGGTAGTCGGGTCAAGTACAGAAGTTCCCAGCGCGTCCTGCGTCTTGCGGTTGTAGAAATCTGCCGTGAGGTTCAGCCGGCTATTGAACATCGCGTAATCCAAGCCGGCATTAAAGGTGTACACCTTCTCCCAGCCCAACTCCGGATTCTCCGGATTATTAATTTCCAATACAGGCACGCCTGTAAAGATATCTGTCGCATTGGACGCAATCAAGTAAGGCGACGTGCTCTTGTCCACGTTTCCGCTCAAGCCATAGGACAGTTTCAACGACAAGCGGTCAATCACCGAGGATTCAAAGAAAGCCTCGTTTGCCACATTCCACATCGCGCCCACTGACCACGTCGGCTGGTCACGGTACTTGCCGGAACGCCCGTAAAGGTTTGTCTTGTCGTAACGCACACTGCCGAAAACGGTATAGCGGTCAAGATAAGAAAGGCTGCCTGTAAAGAACATGGAGAAATAACGGTCCTCGTCATCCGTATGCGTCGGCGTGTAATACAACCGCTGCATGCCTGCCGACGGCGCATAGCCATATACGCCCGTGCTTGCCAACAGTTCCCAGTTCATGTTGGTGCTGAACGTCATGCCCTGCGGGTCGTAACCATAATACGTGTCGCTCTCCGTCTTGGTGCGCAAGGCAAACATCTCGCACCCCAACATCACAGACGCTGCCCACATCTCGTTGTCGTAATTGTAGTTCAGCACATTGCGGAACGTGTAGCTCGTGCTGTTGCTGTGGTACATGTTCTTGACCGCGCCGCCCGGCACATAATTGGTCATCACGCCGGTATTCGCATCGTAAGCCGTAAAGCGATTGTACAAGTCGCGCACATAATAGCTGTTCCGTCCGTAAAGCACCTCTTGCTTGGAATGGTCAATGGTGTACATGCCGCTCGTCGTGAACTTGAAACCGTGCGTCAGGTCGAAATCAAGGGCAGCGTTGATGGACACGTTGTAACTGTTGGTATGGTCGTCCACCTCGCCCCTGTCCTGCAGGCGGTTATAGTCCCAATTCAAGTAGCCCTTGCTCTCCAAGTCATCCTTCATCAATTGGGAAGTGCCATTGTACTCATTCACGTAATTGCCGTCGGCATCTTTGAGATGCACGTAAGGCATCATGTCAGTCGGTGTGCCCGTGTAAGCGTCCGTCCCGGCGTAATTGGCGCGAAAACCCGTGGTCAGCTTGATGTACTTGTTGATGTCAAATGTGCTGTTCAGCTGCATGCCCACACGCTTTTCGTCATTGCCCTTCAAGTCGCCCAGCGAATGCTCGAAGTTCACGGAAAAGTAATTCGTCGTCGTCTTGGAACCGCCCGAAATCACAATATTGTGCGTCTGCAGGAGGGATGGGCGGTAAAAGTACTTCTCAATATCCTTTGAGTTGTCGTAAGATGCCAGTTCCGCATAGGCGGCATCACGCCCCGCCTCGTCCAACTCGCCTTGCAGGTAACGGTATTCAATGGCACCCGCTTCCGTATAATACGCCGGATTGGCTACGCCGATGGAGGCTATTTCGCTGGTGTTCGCGTAATACTCCCGCTCCCATTCCACCTGCTGCTCGGCGTTGAGCAAGCCCATGGACTCCACGTCAAAGCGGCTGCCCACTTTCACGTTGCCGGCGTAGGACACCGTCACGGGCTGGTTCTTCGTCCCCTTCTTTGTCGTGATGACAATCACGCCGTTGGCTGCCCGCACGCCCCAAATGGATGCGGATGCCGCGTCCTTCAACACGGAGATGGACTGGATGTCGTTGGGGTTGATGTTGTACGTGCCGTACTCCATCGGGAAACCGTCCACCACAATCAGCGGCTTCGTCTCCGCATAGATGGTCGCCTGCCCGCGAATCATCAACTCGCCCGTGCCGTCCACCGCCAGACCGGGCACGACGCCCTCCAGCTTGTCCACTACGTCATTGGACACCACCATGTCCAAGTCTTTCGGGGTAATCACTTCATAGGAACCCGTCGCCCGTCCCCGTTCGATGGTCTGGTAACCCGTGGTCACCACCACCTCGTCCAACTGCACGGCATCGTCCTGCAATTCCACCCGATACTCGGTCTTCCCTTCCTCCGTCCGAATGCTCACGGGCTCTTTGCCGACAAACGACACGTCAATCACCGTGCCGAACCACACATAATCCAGCTTCACCACCCCGTTCACGTCCGTAGCCCCACCTTCCGTCGTGCCGTGGATAATGGCTGCTGCACCCGGCAGCGGTTCACCGCTTTCCTTGTCTAAAACGGTAATCCGAATCGTTTGCGAGGAATCCACGGAGGCGAAGAACTTCTGAATGCGCGAAATCTTGTTAATGGTAATGTGGTCGCCAATCTTTTCAAAGGCAAACCCCGTGTTCCCCATCAACTGCCTCAAAATGTCCAACAAGTCGGCATTCTCCACTGTCAGGCTCACGCCTTTCACCTCCTCCAACTCCTTTGCCTGATAGAAAAAGCCCACATCTACCTGCTTTTCCAACTGCTGAATTGCTTCCTTCAAGGTGACATTATTCACCGAGAAACGTTCTACCTTTTGTGCCTGCGCCGCGAACGACATGCCCACGAGGGCGATACAGGCAACCGAAAACCGCAAAAAACGCCGCATCGCCTGGCAATGCGATTTTTTGCCACCATCTGTTCGATAGTCTCTGATTTTTTCCATACTTTTGGTGTGCATTTAATTAACTATTTATTCAAGGGGAAAGTCGCGCCATGACCGGTCAAAATATGGAGCTTCTTTCCTCATTTTTCATTCCTTTTCAATCTTTAAATGTCCGCTGTTGTCCGTAATCCGGCTGCCGCTCCCCTGCGCTATTACCTTCAAAATCAATTCCAACCCATCCGACTTTTTCAATTTGCCGCTAAACAACACATTCTCCAACGTCGGGTCGATATACGTCACGTCCTGAATGTCAAACCACTTGCCCAACTCCCGGAACACCTCCGTCAAGGTCTTTTCGTCAAAATAATAAACGCCCTCCAGCCAAGCCGTATAAAGCCGGGTGTCAACCTCCGTCACCTCCATCCGTCCTGCTTCGTCCGTTGCTAACTGTTGTCCGGGCACTAATGCAACCTCCCTCCCTGCTGCCGTCTCTACCCGCACGCTACCACTACAAAGAGTTGTCCGGCTCGTCTCGCCAGCATACGCCGCCACATTAAAGGAAGTGCCCGTCACCACAATGGTCTGCTGCGCTGTCACCACCTCAAACGGATGAGCCGCATCCTTCGCCACCTCGAAATAGCCTTCGCCCGTCAATTCCACCCGCCGCTTGGCAGCTCCCTCAAACGAGGACGGAAATCGCAATTGCGAAAGCGCATTCACCCACACCCGTGTGCCGTCCGCCAACGTAATGGAATAACTCTTTCCCCGAGGCACATCCAACGTGTTATACCGCCATGCCGTATCTTGCACAGCACCCACCTGTTCCTCTCCAGTAACACGAATTTCGTCTCCCGTCACACGGATACGGGCTGCAGCCGAAGCATAATCCACATCCTCTTCACCCAAATGCAACACTTCTCCCGATGCCAATGTAATTGTCGGCGTACCTGCCGGCTGCTCCACAACCACCACAGGCTGTATTTCCGGCTCCACACGCCACAACGCTACAGCAACGACTACTGCGGCAGCCGCTGAACCCACCGTCCATGCCAACCTTCTCACCGGACGCATCAGCCGGCGCTTTACACGCCGCAAAGCTGCCTCCGTATCCGTCATCGCCAAAAATTCCACTGCATCCCGTTCCGTTAAATTCCGACGGACACGCTCATACCATTTCCGATGATGCTCCTCCCTCAGCCACTCTTGTAAAGCAGCTTCCTCCGCCTCTGTGAGCTTACCATAAATCGAACGTAATATAATCTTTTGCAAATCCATAATCTTCGCTTTTTCCCATAAGACGGAAAAAGTCCCCGATTTGGTCAAAAAGGAAACGCACTTTTAACAAAAAAAAGTAATTGAATAGATTTTCCCAAACCGTTTCCGAATCAAAAGAACACCCCGTTTCGTATGACTCCGCACCGTTTCATACTCAATTCCAAGCCGTTCGGAAATCTCCCTGTCGCTTTTTCCCTCCATCTTCAACCGCAGTACCTCCGCACACTTTTTAGGAAGGTTGTCTATCGCCCTCTCTAACTCCACATACAATTCCACCTCCTCCATTGTCTCTGCCGGCGAAACATCCGGGATGGAGTCCGTCAACTCCTCCCGTCTGAAACGCTGCCGCTCGCGCAACGCATCCACAACCCGGTTGCGCAACGCGGCGTATAAATAAGTCTTGCCATTTTCTACCTCTTTCAAGTGTCCCCGCTTCGTCCACAAAGTGCAGAAGAACTCCACCACCACATCCTCACTCTCAGCCCGGTCGCGCAACATTCCGTCAGCAAACAACACCATCGGGGCATAATACTTACGGAATAGCGCTTCATACGCCTTCCTGTCCCCCTTGGCAATTGCTGCCAGCAACGCCCGGTCCTCGTCCTTCTCACTCATAAGCAATCCTTTTGTCACTCCCACTCAATCGTGGCTGGCGGCTTTGAACTGATGTCATACACTACGCGGTTAATCCCGCGCACATTATTGATAATGCGGTTGGATACCCGTGCCAGGAATTCATACGGCAAATGGCACCAGTCGGCAGTCATTCCATCCGTCGACTCCACTGCCCGCAATGCCACCACGTTCTCATACGTCCGTTCGTCGCCCATTACCCCCACGCTCTGCACCGGCAACAGGATAACACCCGCCTGCCACACCTTATCATACAACCCTTCCTCCTGCAACATCGAAATGAAAATATGGTCAGCCTCCTGCAACAGACGCACCTTCTCTGCCGTAATGTCTCCCAAAATCCGTATCGCCAATCCCGGTCCCGGGAAAGGATGCCGCTTCAGGAACTTGTCCGGCAACCCGAGGCTTTTGCCCACACGCCGCACCTCATCTTTGAACAACAGGCGCAACGGCTCCACCAACTGCAATTTCATGTAATCCGGAAGACCGCCCACATTGTGATGCGACTTGATGGTCTGCGAAGGTCCGTTCACCGACAGCGACTCTATCACGTCGGGATAAATCGTCCCTTGTCCCAACCACTTTGCATCCTTAATCTTTGAAGCCTCTTGGTCGAATACGTCGATAAACGTGCTCCCGATAATCTTCCGCTTCCGCTCCGGCTCCGTCACTCCTGCCAGCCGGCTCAGGAACAAGTCGCCCGACTCCGCTCCCACCACATTCAACCCCAGCTCCTTGTAATTCTCCAGCACGTCGCGATACTCATTCTTACGCAACAGCCCGTTGTCCACGAAAATACACGTCAACTGATTACCCACAGCCCGGTGCAGCAACATCGCCGCCACCGTCGAATCCACGCCGCCCGACAGCCCGAGAATCACCCGGTCGCTCCCCAGCTTACGCTTCAACTCTGCCACCGTCGTCTCCACGAACGAATCCGGCGTCCAACTCTGCGAGCACCCGCAAATGTCCACCACAAAATTCCGCAACAACTCCGTCCCTTCCGTACTATGGTACACCTCCGGATGGAACTGGATGCCAAACGTCGGCTCGCCCTCGAAAGCATACGCCGCGTTCGCTACATCTGCCGTGCTTGCCAGCACCGTGCATCCCGCCGGCAAACGCTCAATCGTATCCCCGTGCGACATCCACACCTGCGAGTTCTGGCTGATGCCCTTGAACAGCCGGCACCCATTATTTACATACGACAGATTGGCGCGCCCATACTCCCGCTTGTCCGAAGCCTTCACTTCCCCGCCATAACGTTGCGCAAGATACTGCGCCCCAAAACACACGCCGAGCAGCGGCAGCCGCCCCTTAATTCCTTCCAAATCAGGCTTCGGCGCCGCCTCATCCCGCACGGAATAAGGGCTTCCCGAAAGAATCACCCCCTTCACCGTCTCGTCCAAAGCCGGATACTTGTTATAAGGATGAATCTCACAATAAACATTCAATTCACGCACCCGCCTCGCAATCAACTGCGTGTACTGCGAGCCAAAGTCCAATATCAATATCTTTTCCTGCATTGCATTAATTTTGATTTTGCCTGCAAAGATAAACATTTACCCCCAAAAACCAAGCCCCTTCCCCGGCAATTTACGCCCTTTCCCCCTCCAATCCCTATTTCCACCCTGTTTATTCAAAACAAAATAGCACAACAAAACATTTACGGCGGGCAGGGAAACAATTCCCCAAAAACTAATTTCAGGCATCGTTCAGGCGTTTGCGAAACCCTGAACCATGCCTGAAATTACCATAAAGTATGCCCCAAGTTCTTAGTGGATACTCAAGGGATGTGAATCGACATATTCCCGAATCAGTTCGTGCCGACGGTTATTGAGCGCGAAGCTTTCATCAAGCAAACTTGCCCGTTTACGGCAGCCACCGCAATCCGAACAGTACCAGAAAGCCCCGAAGGAAGCGTAAGCGTGCCCTCCAATTTGCCATCCTTGTTCGTCGTCTTCAATTCGCCAAGCGAAGCAAAAGTGTTACTGCTTCCAGCCTGATACATTAGCACATATCCTTCAGCATTTTCGGACGCGCTCCATGTGCCCGTGACCACCCGCGTCTGGTCATCGTATTTAAGTTCGCCTTCTACCTCAAAATCGCCCAACGGCTTGCTAACCTTGAAAAGAATCTGGTTAGAAGCACTCCGGGGAGTCTCCTCAGCCGAAGTTGCTGAAATCGTAAAGATGCCGGAAGTCACCGTATCAACAGACGACACATAAATCGCTTCCATATAATAATTACTGGTGTTCGGCACTGCGCTAAACATCACTACGTCATTTTCGAATTTTCCCTGTGCACTAGAAATAGGATAATTTCCAACAATGCGAACAACTGGAGTATAACGAGCATTATCCCCAGAACCCGATTGCTGAAGATAATATACATCAGGCACAACCATAAAGTCCGGATCAGAAGTTTTCAGGCAAGAAGTCATGCCTGCGGTCAGAACGAGCGCCAAAGCGCAGAGTTTTAAATTTGTCAAAGCTTTCATACTTAAATTGTTTTTAGTGAGTAAAATATTCCCATTATTATTTCGGGCGCGAAGTTGAACATTTTTTCGCAATCTTACAAATAATATGCTACTTTTGCAGCCTGAAAATTTGAAAAATAATAGTGACATGAAGATTTTGACTTTAACCCTCCTCATGGGGCTTGCCCTCATGCCGGGCATACATGCCCGGGCAGCCGTCGAAGCCGACAGTGCAGACATGCGCAAAAGCCTCCTCGATGCCGTCGCTCCGACAGCACGTATCCGCAGCCATTTGACCGTTGACCTCAATACCCGATTTGCCCTGCATGCCGCGCTGACCGGCGCAGAGGACGGGAAAGCCTCTTTCCGGGCAGACTTCGTACGTCTGCAAGTCACAGGCGACGTCACGGAACGTGTTTTCTTTAAATGGTTCCAACGGCTGAACGTCAGCCATACGCCTTGCAGCCTGGACAATCTCCCCTCCTCAATGGACTGCCTTGGAGTGGGATTCCGCATCCGACCCAATCTCACGGCGTTTGTGGGCAAACAATATGCAGACTTCGGGGGCTTCGAGTATGATGCCGACCCAGCAGAAGTATACGAGTTTTCGGACTACGGGAATTACATGACCTGCTTCCTTGTCGGCGCGAATGTGATATGGGCTGTCTCGCCGCAACACGAACTGCGTTTCCAAATCACAGACGGGCGCAACCATGCAGCCGAAGAAGCGTTCAGCCCTTTCCCTGCGGACTACCGCGGAGCAAAAGTGCCGCTGAATTACACAGTGAATTGGAACGGCACCCTCCTCAACAGCCGCTTGCTTACGCGCTGTTCCTTCTCCTTTATCCATGAGGGAGAGGAAGCGAATACCTATTTCCTTGCCCTGGGGGCTGCCTGGCAACAAAATAAATTCCACGCCTATGCAGACGCCCTTTATTCTATTGAGGACATTGACAAACTCGGCGTCCTGTCCGAAATTTCCACACTCCAGCCCGAAGGCTGCCGCGCGGAAGACTGCGAATACCTGTCACTCATCGCCCGGGTCAACTATCGCCCGGCACCGAAACTAAACATCTTCGTGAAAGGGACATACGAAACTTCCTCCATCCGCCGTCCGGGGAACGACATGGAGGAAGGCAAGCAACGCACCGCCGGAGGCTACCAAGGCGGCGTAGAATATTTTCCCACAGGCGAGAACCTGCGCTTTTTCCTCCACTACCACGGCAAACAAGTGGATTTCACCCCTCGTGCCAGTGCTTTGGGGGCTACCGACTTCCACACGCATAGCCTTTCGGTGGGGCTGGTCTACAAAATCCCGGTCATCTGACCGGGATTGAGGGGCATTGTCCGTCCATATCAAACTTCCATCCGAACTCCAAAGGACAGCCAATACATACTTTTGGTTTTCCCCAAGCAAGGCAAGCTTGCCCACGAGGCAAGCATAAACGTTCACAAAAAATCCATAATTTATTCCTGAAAAGTTCCCAATACCGAGACAAAAACCATACCCCCTCCCTATCCCCTCCTACCCTCCGCCGCAGGTGTTGCGCACCTGTTGCGCTGCTATTCCGCTCTCCATAGGAAGAGCATCGCAACAACAGCGAAACAGCTCCCAAACACCCCGCGCCCAAATGCAGGACAGCATGCCGCCACAAGGCAAACTACACATTCTCGCGCCCCACCTCATCAAAACACAACCTGCTCCCCGCCACCTCGCATCCAGCTCAAAGAACAACAGGGATTCAACTGCCACAACACACCCTTCTCCATTTCATCCCAATCGAAGGAAGATGAGAGAATAATCGGGGATGAATCAAAGGTGCTACGGGAACAGACCGGGATCAGAATTTAAACAGACTGGAAATCATACAATTTCCAAATCCTCAATTGTGCAGGTTATGGAAAGATTCCACTAAGGAAACAAAGCCACGGCGCACTTTGTTGTTCGAGAAGTCCAGCAGGAATATGTCGCGACGCGGTTTGTACCCCTCGATCGCCAGGCAGCCGCTCTGGCAAATCCACACTGCACCGGAAGCGGCTTCCTTGTGCAGTGTGGAGAGCAAAATAAGTAAAGATATTAGTCAATATCCAATTCTACCGTGTAGGTTTTGCCGGGTTCGAAGTCGGCATTGTAGACAAGGAGGAAGTTTTCGTCCACGGCAGCTTTCCAATTCTGTCCGGCAGCCAAGCGGGGATTGTTCAGGCGTTCGGGGAAGAAGTAGCTGAACGGAAGGTCGAGGACATGCTCTTCCTTGAAGTGGTCGCCTTTCATGCGCTCCAGATTGAAATTGTCTTTGGTGGTAATGGTCACGATGCACTTTTTGCCCCGGATTTCTGATGTTACGGTGAAGTCGTTCTCTTCAGGGATTTCCTGCAAACGGACATTCCATTTCGGGTCGCCATAATAAGCGAGCACATCGCGGTCGTGCCAGAAACCTACCTGGTCATTGGTCGGCTCGAAGCCTAAAGAATCGTAGAAAGCCTGCGGAGCTTCAACAAATTCGTTGGCAAGATCGTAATTATAGGGCATGGTCATCAATTTCGGACTCCATTCGTTGAGTTGGAAAAGGAAATCCTGCTGATTGAGGTAGAATGCCTCTGCTACAGAATAGCGTCCCGGCGTTGTCACCAAATATTTCAAGCCACCCCAACCGTTACGGCCGTGCCAAGTCGTAACCACGTAGCCCACCATCGTAGCCGCATTGCCGCTGTTCATCCAAGCGATTGCCATGCTCTCCTTGGTGTTGTTCACATTCGCAATCAGGCAGTTTCCAATCGGGAGATAGACTTTGCGCTTGCCGCTCTCTACCAAATCCTTCGGTCCGTCGGGGAAATCCATGTAAAGGACACCGTTGCGCGGACGGATGTTGCCAAGAGAGAAGGGCATTTCAAGGTTGCGCTCCGTAGCATGGGCTGCAGTCACAACCAAATCGGGATTGTAACGTGCATAAAGGTCATAGAAAGTCTGCATCTCATCCTTCGGGTCAACCATCGTGCGCTCTACGGTGCGTGTATCGCCATGAGAGAAAGTGTATTGCAGGCGCATTTTTTTCATGGGCAATTGATTGGTAACAATGGTGTCGTCCTTGGACTTCTTTTCACCCCACAAGCCCATTTTATGGTCGTCAATCCAAGCAAAACGGTCGAACCATTTGCCACTGCTCAACTCTGTAATAGTTGCAACGGCGTCTTTCATGACCAGAGGCTCGGTGCTGTTGTCGACCATCTTCATGGCTGCGGCAGCATCGTAACCCGTGATAATCCCCCAAAGGAAATCAGCATAGATGTCGTTGTCCACGCGACGGCTCATTTGGTTCAGGGCAATGACGTAATCCCTGCCCAAGTTTTCGGGTTTCTCGACAATCGCCACATAACGCGGACGAAGTTCACGCAATTGGGGCAAAAGCTCTTCCGGTGACTCGTTGTAAGAGAGAGAAGCTGCCCCATGCTTCTCGACTAATGCCTGCGCCACTTGGTTCCATAAGGAGTCCTCGACAACACTTTTACCGGCAATCACCACGTATTCATTGGTTTTCGCAGTTGCTGTGCAACCGACCAATAAGGCGAATGCCCCGACTAATAATAGATTTGTTTTCATGTTCCTGTATTTTATTAATTAACAACAAATTCATTTCGCAGTTTACTCATACATTTTATCCAATTGTGCCTTGATGGTGTCACTCATGATGTAATCGTCGAAATCCATGCGTTTATCGACAATCCCTTTGGGGGTCAGTTCGATGACACGATTACAAACGGTCTGGATAAACTCGTGGTCATGGGAGCTAAGCAACACTACGCCCTTGAAAGCAACCAGCGTATTGTTGAATGCCTGGATGGATTCCAAATCGAGGTGGTTCGCAGGAGAATCGAGCACCAGCACGTTGGCATTGTTGAGCATCATGCGGGCAATCATGCAACGCATCTTCTCGCCTCCCGAAAGCACCTTGACATGTTTGTAAATGTCCTCGCCGGAGAAAAGCATTTTGCCAAGGAAACCCCGCAAGAAAGTTTCGCTCGTGTCTGCAGAGAACTGCCCCAGCCAATCAATCAGACGCATATCTGTGTCAAAAAAGGCAGAGTTATCCAAAGGCAGGTATGCCGTCGTGATGGTGACACCCCAAGAAAAATCTCCCGTATCAGGCTTCTCGTTGCCGTTGATTATCTCGAAAAAAGCAGTCATGGCACGCGGGTCACGGGAAAGGAAGACAATCTTATCATCCTTCTCTACGGAGAACTCAACATCCTTAAAAAGGCATTTCCCTTCGATGCTTTTGCTGAGGTTACGCACTTCCAAAATCTTATTTCCCACCTCGCGTTCCGGGGTAAAGATGATGCCGGGATACTTGCGGGTAGAGGGCATGATTTCCTCGACGTTGAGTTTTTCCAACATCTTCTTGCGGCTGGTGGTCTGCTTGGATTTTGCCACATTCGCACTGAAGCGGGCGATGAACTCCATCAATTCCTTGCGCTTCTCCTCGGCTTTCTTGTTCTTCGCCTGAGCCTGCCGCAAAGCGAGCTGGCTGGATTCGTACCAGAAACTGTAGTTTCCGGCAAAGAGTTGCATTTTCCCAAAATCAATATCCACTGTATGAGTACAAACAGAGTCCAAGAAGTGACGGTCGTGGGAAACGACAAGGACGGTATTTTCATAATTGGAAAGATAGTTTTCCAACCACATGACCGTTTCCAAGTCCAAGTCGTTCGTCGGCTCATCCAATAAAAGGTTATCGGGCTTGCCAAATAAAGCCTGCGCCAAAAGCACACGCACTTTTTGCTTACCGCTCAAGTCACGCATCATGGAATAGTGTAATTCTTCTTTGATGCCCAGACCGCTCAGAAGATTGGCAGCATCGCTCTCGGCATTCCAGCCGTCCATGGCAGCAAACTGTTCCTCCAGTTCCGCAGCACGTATGCCATCCGCATCAGAAAAATCTTCCTTCAAATAGATGGCATTCTTCTCTTGCATTACTTCCCACAATTTCATGTGCCCTTGCAATACAGTGTCGATAACCGTACAATCGTCATAAGCAAAGTGGTCTTGCTTCAATACGGAGAGCCTCTCCCCCACGCCAAACATTATGGCTCCGCGCGTAGGCTCCAACTCTCCACTTAATATTCTCAAGAAGGTTGATTTCCCGGCACCGTTCGCCCCTATCACGCCATAGCAGTTTCCGGGTGTAAATTTCAGGTTTACATCCTGAAACAGAATCCTTTTCCCAAACTGAATTTCTAAATTTGAAACTGTAATCATGTGTATATTTATTTTTTCCAAAAGCTACGCAAAGGTAAGTCTTTATTTCATAAAAGCAAGTGCGCCGGCTGCTGATTGTTATCCCATC
>CALUKF010000027.1 GCA_944321145.1 uncultured Odoribacter sp.
AAATGAAAGAAAAACTGGAGGCGCATGGCATGCCGTCGCCTTGACCGCGTGCCATGCCCTCCCTATTTGGTCTCTGGATCTTCCGCCCTTCTTCCGTATATGCGTTGTATCTCCCCCGGTCCGCGAGGGGGAAGGTGCGGGGAATTTCCGGAGAACCGGCGGGGGAAGCAGAGACCAAGTATAGAGGGGGCAAAGGTTTGGTATGCTTTTTGCTTTTTCTGTTTTTGAAACCAAATCAGAGAAAATATGAAAACCTTGTATTTAGTATTCATGATGTGGCTGCCCTTGGCGCTTGCACAACCGGCGGCAGCCCAGAAAATGACAAAAGAAGAGAAAGCCGCCCGGCAAGCGGAGGCGGTGGAAGAAGCCAGGCAACTCATTGAGAGCCGGAACTTCGAGATTGAAATCAACCAAGTCTATCCGCAAAGCGGAAGGGACGTATCGCGTTTTAACCCAAGAGGAAAAATCACTGTAAAAGACAGCATTGCCGAAGGTTTCCTGCCCTTTTTCGGCCGGGCATACCGTTTGCCTTACGGCGAGGGCGGAGGCATTGAATTTGACAATGCCATGCAGGACACCAAGCTGGAAGTCAGAGAGAAAAGAAAAAACAAGAGCGTGGTTTTCTCATTCCGCGTTCCGGGTAAAGACGACACATACCAAATTTCCATAGAAACGATGGGCGGAGGCAACTGCTCGGTAAATCTCATCAGCAACAACCGCACACAGATTTCCTATTCGGGTACCCTCGCTCCTCTGGGAAAAGAAGAATAAAATCAGGCACAAAAGGAGGGCATGAATTGCAAAAAAAGCCAAACAAAGCGTTAAAATGCAATTGCCAAATGCCTGTTTTATCAGCACATAGCTTATGAAACACAAAACAAGTGTTTCATAAGTCATTTTTTTTCCGTAATCTTGCATCTTGAATGGAGTATAAATACCCATAGGGAATATACGATTTATTAACAAAATAAGTTACTATGTCACTGAAAAGGAATATTCTTGACTTACGGAAAAGAAAAGAGATTGTGCTTCAAGGTGGAGGCGAAGACGCCATCAAGAAGCAAGCAGCCATGGGCAAACTCACTGCCCGCGAGCGTATTGAGAGCATTCTCGACAAAGGTTCTTTCCACGAATACGACATGTTCGTAGAGCATCAATCCAAAGATTTCGATATGGATAAGAAGGTTCTCCACGGAGACGGTGTGGTTATCGGCACCGGTACCGTATATGGAGAACCGGTTGCTATTTATGCACAGGACTTTACGGTTGCAGGCGGTTCTTTGGGACTGATGCATGCCCGTAAAATCACGAAGATTATGGACCACGCCATCAAGATGCGCATGCCGATTATCGGCATCAACGACTCCGGTGGCGCCCGCATACAGGAAGGCGTAGACGCATTGGCAGGTTATGGCGACATTTTCTTCCGCAACACGCAGGCTTCGGGCGTCATCCCGCAGTTGTCCGTGATTTTGGGTCCGTGTGCCGGTGGTGCCGTTTACTCGCCTGCCCTGACGGACTTTATTTTTGTGGTAGACAACATCTCCAAGATGTTCATCACGGGTCCCGAAGTAGTGAAAACCGTATTGGGCGAGGAAGTCAGCACCGAAGAGCTCGGAGGCGCACGCGTGCATGCCTGCATCAGCGGCAACGCGCATTTCTTTGCCACGACGGAACAGGAATGTTTCGAGCAAATCAAGAAACTTTTGACTTTCATCCCGTGGAACAACCAACGCAAAGCCAAGGCTTTCCCGGCAAAAAGCCCGAAAGCAGAGTACAACATCGACAAGATTCTCCCGGCAGACCCCACCCAGCCCTACGATGTGCGCGACATCATCAAGGCAGTGGCAGACGATTCGGATTTCTTCGAAGTACAGGAGAATTTTGCCCAGAACATCGTGGTGGGCTTCGGGCGCATCGACGGAGAAACTGTCGGTTTCGTAGCCAACCAACCATTGGTGCTCGCCGGTGTATTGGACTGCGACTCTGCGGATAAGGCAGGACGCTTCATCCGTTTCTGCGATGCCTTCAACATTCCGCTCGTGACCTTCGAGGACATGCCGGGCTACCTGCCGGGCGTGGAACAGGAGCACATGGGTGTCATCCGCCACGGGGCAAAAGTGCTCTACGCTTACAGCGAGGCTACGGTGCCCAAGGTGACCGTTATCCTGCGCAAGGCATACGGCGGAGGCTACATCGCCATGAACTCCCGCCACCTGAAAGCCGACTTCATGTTCGCATGGCCTACGGCTGAGATTGCCGTTATGGGACCGGAAGGGGCTGCCAACATCATCTTCCGCAAGGAAATCAAGGAAGCAGAAAACCCAGAGGAAATGCGCAAACAGAAAGTCGCCGAATACCGCGAGAAATTTGCCAACCCATACGTGGCAGCATCCAAAGGCTACATCGACTCGGTTATCGAGCCCTCGGAGACCCGCATGTTGCTGAAGCACTCCATCGAAGTGTCCGGCAACAAGACCGTCATGACGCCTGCCAAAAAACACGGCATACCTCCGTTCTAATTTATAACATACGCGATGCGCTCCGCCGCCGGCGCGGCTTGGCTTGTGCCCGGCAGCGGATGCAGTTTCGCCCCCCTTAAGACTCAATCGTTTAATAACACAAACTAAAGGAGACAAAATGAGTGAGAAGTTAGAAAAGTTTATCCTGAACGGCGTAGAATACAAAACGCGCCTGACGGAGAAATGGAAAAACAGGAAAAAATGGGAAGAACCGAATCCCATGGAACTGGTTTCACACATTCCGGGCACCATCATGAAAGTCGATGTGAAAGAAGGGCAGGAAGTGAAAGAAGGGGACACGCTCCTGATTCTTCAAGCCATGAAAATGAACAATAAAATGACTGCCCCTTTCTCCGGAAAAATCAAGCGGGTCAACGTCAAACCGGGCGACAAATTGCCCAAAGGCGCCGTGATGATTGAAATGGAGGATAACGAAACAGTTTAACAACACAATAACATGAACAAATGTACCGACCTTTTTAAAGGCTGAATGCCATTGAAAAAGTTGGTACATTTTCATTATTTACAACGCAGAACCATGAGTTTTTTTACAGCTCGAAACATTGTCAAAAACTACGCCAACCACCGGGCGTTGGACAACGTATCAATAGATATTCCGGAAGGCGCCATCTACGGTTTGCTGGGACCCAACGGGGCAGGAAAGACCTCGTTAATCCGAATCATCACCCAAATCACAGGACCGGATTCCGGAGAACTCTTTTTCAAGGGACGCCCTTTAGTGCCCACAGACATGAACCGCATCGGCTACCTGCCTGAAGAACGGGGACTTTACAAAAAGATGAAAGTGGGAGAACAAGCCGTCTACCTCGCCCGCCTCAAGGGCATGGGCAAACAGGACGCCATCCGCCAATTGAAGGCTTGGTTCGAAAAATTCGGCATCGAGAGCTGGTGGGAACGCAAAGTGGAGGAATTGTCCAAAGGCATGGCGCAGAAGGTGCAATTCATCACCACCGTGCTGCACGAACCGGAAATGCTGATTTTCGACGAACCTTTCAGCGGTTTCGACCCCATCAATGTCGAATTGCTGAAACGCGAAATCCTTGAACTGCGCGACAAAGGCACTACCATCATCTTCTCCACGCACAACATGGCGTCGGTGGAAGAAATTTGCAGCCACATCGCCCTCATCAACCGTTCGCACAAAATCATTGAAGGTCCCATCAACCAAATCCGCAACAAGTATGCCAACAACACCTACCAATTGGTATGCCGTTACCAACCGGATTTCCATCCACAAGAAGCCATCGGGACGGAATTCGAGGTGCTTTCCGAAAAAATCGAGGACGGACAACACGAAATTGTACTCCAACGCCTGGAGGAATGCCCGACGAACACACTCCTCCGCCGCCTGTTAGACTGGACGGACATCATCTCCTACCGGAAAATCATTCCCGGCATGAACGACATTTTCATTAAATTGGTCAAGGAAAAACAATAAGACACACAACATCATGAACAAAACCTGTATTATCATAGGGCGCGAATTTTCCACCCGGGTGCGTAAAAAAAGCTTTTTGGTGGTAACCTTAGTAGTCCCCATCCTCATGGCACTCTTCTATGCCTTCCTCATGTGGATTCTCCTGAAAGACGACACACAGGAGCGGAAAATCGCCGTGGTCAACCACTCGGCTATCGAAGCGCCGTTCCATCAAATCAATAACACAACCTTCGAAACCATCGACACAGAGGTCACGGAAGCCTCGGCGCCGGAATTTCTGGCAGCCCACGACTACTACGCCGTCATCCGCCTTTCCGCCGACGTCATGGGGCAGCCGGAAGTGCCCGTCTACTCCTTCTCGCAAGTGCCGATGGATTTGAAGAACGAAATCGCCCTCCAATTGCAAAACAAAATAGAAAGCATCAAGCGCGATAGCGTCATCGCACAAACACAAATTCCTGATTTGGAGGAAAAACTGGCAGCCACCCACACGCCCGTCCACATCCGCACGCTGAAAGTGTCAGAGGAAACCGGCGAAGCCAAGGAAAGTTCCTCGGAAATCGCCTCCATTCTGGGCTTGGCGGCAGGCATGGTCATTTACTTCTTCATCTTCATGTATGCCTCCCAAGTCATGAAAGGCGTCATTGAGGAAAAAACAAACCGCATCATCGAGGTCTTGGTGTCTTCCGTCAAGCCGTTCCAATTCTTGTTGGGCAAAATCATCGGAGTAGCGGCAGTCGGTTTGGTGCAATTTCTGATATGGGTAGCCTTCGGGCTGCTCCTCATTGTCGGCATGCAGGCGGCTTTCCTACCCGAACTGGATATGGAAGCCCTCCGATCCGCAGGCAACATGGCAGGCGACCTCACCGCCATTGCCGGCACCGAACAACTGAACGCCGAGCAGCTCGCCGTCATCCGCAACATTGCCATGACCATCGACCCGGCATTTATCCTGAAATTCCTGGCTTCCTTCTTGTTCTACTTTATAGGAGGCTACTTGCTCTACGCCTCGCTTTTTGCAGCCATTGGCGCAGCCGTCGACAACGAAACGGATTCCCAGCAATTCCTTACCCCGCTGTCGATTGTGCTCGTCGTCGGGCTTTACATCGGATTCACAGCCATGAAAAGTCCGGAGTCCCCACTGGTATTCTGGAGTTCGCTGATACCGTTCACCTCGCCCATTGTCATGTTGGTGCGCCTGCCTTTCGGCGTTCCGGCATGGGAACTGATTACTTCCATGGGATTGCTTGTGGCATTCTTTATCTTTTTCACCTGGCTTTCCGGACGCATCTACCGCGTCGGCATCCTCATGTATGGCAAAAAAGTCACTTGGAAAGAACTTTACAAATGGCTGAAATACTAAAAGAATCGGGAAGCCATGGCAGGCTTCCCGATTCTTTTACAACCGAGGTTCCCAGACCGATTTGCCGATGCAGTGCAGCGCACCGCCTTCCTTATCCTGTATCCGGTGCAGCACAATGACCTGCCCGTCCTCTTCCGCAATGCTGTAGGTAGAATAAATCACTGAATCCGGCATAATTTCATGCAGGTACACCACCTCCACATCCGTCAGCACATGCTCCTTGAGGAAATCAAACGGCAGCGCATTTGTCAGCCACTGCATATAAGACGCTTGGGTCACATGCCCGTTGAAGTCAATATTGTCGAAAGTAGCTTCAAAATACCGTCCGCCTTCTGCCGTCATCACAAAGCCCTTCTCGTCCAGGATAGGTTCTAAATCTACCCGAGGAATTGCATGCCCCGTACTCATCCGTACCACCTTTTCCGGCTGCCTCAACGGACGGCGGCGTGCCAAATCAATGTACATCCACTCCGAAGTTGCGCGAACCAACTCCTCCCCGTTCTCACGCACCATCCGGAAATCCCGCAAAGCAAACAGCCGGTCGATGCCCGAAGACCAGGTCTCGATAAAAACCTCTTCATTCAAGGCAGGCATTTTATGCAACCGGATATGCAGCCGGCGAAGCATCCACGTCGCCCCTGCCGCATTCAACGTTTCCACATCCACGCCCTCCTGTTCCGTCTGCGTCTGTGCCACATCGTTGAACAAATCGCACAACGCCTTCACAAAGAGGCGCCCTTTGTAATTCGTATAATGGCGAAATATCTTCACCTTTTCGATATA
Organism: uncultured Odoribacter sp.; assembly: GCA_944321145.1. Classification (GTDB taxonomy): domain Bacteria; phylum Bacteroidota; class Bacteroidia; order Bacteroidales; family Marinifilaceae; genus Odoribacter. The sequence continues at coordinate 6,128 of CALUKF010000027.1, forward strand.
CTTTCCCGTTTCCATATCTCTGAAATTAATTGAATTAAACCACATTTACCTCCGGCTCTATCCACACGCCGAAACGAAGGAACACACTTTTCCGGATTTCATTGGCAAGCCGCGAAATGTCCGTACCATCCGCTCCGCCCCGGTTGACCAGCACCAAAGCCTGCTTCTCGTACACGCCTGCGCGTCCCAACGTCTTTCCCTTCCAGCCGCATTGCTCTATCAGCCACCCCGCCGCCAACTTGCATCGTCCCTCACCCAATGGGTAGACCGGCATTCCGGGGTACTGGCTTTCCAACCGTTCCGCCAATTCCTGTGCCACCACCGGATTCTTAAAGTAGCTTCCTGCGCTGGGCAACACTTTCACGTCCGGCAACTTCGCCTCCCGGATACGGATAACCGCTTCCCTGACCTTGGCAAGGGTCACTTCCCCGCCCAGGCGTTCCACCTCGCTCCTCACACTCCCATAATCCAGACGGAACTGCGGATGCTTCGCCAAACGAAAAACGACCCGTGTAATGATAAAACGGTTTTTCCACTCTCGTTTGAACGCGCTGTCCCGATAAGCAAAACGACATTCCCCGGCAGCAATGCGCACCCTTCCTCCCTTCTCCAAATCAATCGCCTCCACCTCGGCAATCGTCTCCCCTGCCTCCATGCCGTATGCACCCACATTCTGCACCGGCGCGGCACCCACATGCCCCGGAATCAGCGACAAATTTTCCACACCCCCATACCCTTGCGCCACCGTCCACGCCACGAAATCATCCCACACAACCCCTGCACCCACACGTACCGACACACTCTCCACATCTTCCTCCACCACCTCAATCCCCTGCATTGCAGGATAAAACACCGTCCCCTCAAAATCTCCCGTAAACAGAAAATTGCTTCCCCCGCCCAGCACCAACACTTCCAAAGGATTCCATTCATACCCCGCCACAAACTCCGCCAACTCCCCCTCATCCTCCGCCTCCACAAAATACTTGCACTTCGCCTCAATCCCAAACGTATTATACGCCTTCAGGCTAAAATCTTTCCGCACTTCTAACATCTTTTTCATGTATCCTTTAAACATTGCATTTAACTTTCTATCTTTGCTGCAAATATAAAAGAAAAGATGAATACTTTGCCCCCTGCATTCGTAGAAAGAATAAAAAAACAATTGGGTGCTGAAGCCAAAGCCTTTTTCCAGGCATTGGAAACGCCCGCGCCCGTCAGCATCCGGCGGAATCCCGGTAAGGCAACTGACTGCAACGAACTGGAAATCACAGAAGGAAAAACCACACCCGTCCCTTGGTGTCCCGACGCCGTCTACCTCGAAGGACGCCCCGTCTTCACCCTTGACCCCCTCTTCCACGGCGGCGCTTACTACGTGCAGGAAGCCTCTTCCATGTTCCTCCACCACGTTCTCAAGCAATTGCTTCCCCCAACGCCCGTGCGCATGCTCGACCTCTGTGCCGCGCCGGGCGGCAAATCCACCCTTGCCGCCTCGCTCCTCCCGCCGGGCAGCCTGCTCGTCAGCAACGAAGTCATCCGCAGCCGGGCGGCAATCCTCAAAGAGAACCTCATCAAATGGGGGCAGGACAACACCGTCGTCACCCAGAGTGATCCTGCTGCCTTCCGTGCCCTCGAAGGCGCTTTCGACTTTCTCCTGGTCGATGCCCCCTGTTCCGGCGAAGGCATGTTCCGCAAAGACCCCGCCAGCATCCGGGAATGGAGCGAAAGCAACCTCCGCCTGTGCAGCGAGCGCCAGCAACGCATCCTTGCCGACAGCTGGGCATGCCTCCGCCCCGGCGGCGTGCTCATCTACAGCACATGCACCTACAACCCCGCCGAGAACGAGCGCATCATCGAATGGCTCATCGCCGGCGGCGAGGCGGAAAGCATCCCCCTCTTCTGCCCTTTCCCCGGCATCATGCCCGCCGACTCCGCCGCTTGCGCCTTCCGTTTCTACCCCCACAAGACGGCAGGCGAAGGCTTCTTCCTTGCCGCCCTGCGCAAAACGGCAGGCAAGGACTACACTCCCCGCAAAAACAAAAAAGCCAAAAATGCCCCCCACACCGCCCTGCCCAAAGAACTGCGCGCCTACATCCGCCAGCCGGAACAATATGCCGTCTTTCCCGACAATGGCATTCTCCGCCTTGTGCCCGAATCCCAGGCTGCATTCATCGAAACGCTTTCCGCATCAACCAACGTCCTCTATGCCGGTTGCGAAGCGGCTGAAACCAACGGACGCAAACTGCGGCTCCTGCCTCCCCTCGCCCTGTGGCAAGGGTTGGACGCCCCACACGACGGCATCTACGACGCCGACCGCCCCACCGCCCTCGCTTTCCTGAAAAAAGAAGACATTCCGCCCATTCCCTCCTCTGCAGACTGGCTCCTCGTCTCCTACCACGGCATAGGCTTGGGTTGGTGCAAAAACCTCGGCAACCGCCTCAACAATTACTACCCCAAAGAATGGCGCATCCGCATGCAAATCGAATAGAATCAATACAATTTCACCCACTCATACCCATTGCCGGTACTGTCCATAAAGCGGACAAAATCCTCCGTGCGGATGGAAAGCGAGGCGCGGTTGTCGTTCGGGTGGAAGGAGAGTTTCGCGGTATCCCGCAGGTTCTCATCCAAAAAGACGTACACATGATGCTCCACGTCATTCACCAACCCGAAAGGACTGACAGAACCGGGGCGCAGCCCCAAATACTTCATCATGCGCCTGTCCGAAGCAAAACTCAATTTTCCCTGACGCAACTTCTGCTCCAAATCATGGATGGCAAGCGACCGGTCGCAACGCAAAATCACCAAATAATGGCGGTCGCCTTTATGGTTGCGGAAAAACAAATTCTTGCAATGCGTACTGTCCAAATTCTGGCAATAACGGAGCGCCAGCTCCACAGTCGGGGCTTCGGGATGCTCAAAATACTCATACGGAATGCCCAATGCCTCCAGCGTCTCATAAACTTTCTCCTGTCCTATCATAACTTCTATCCATTAAAATACACCTCCGGGACGCGGTGCACCGCGCAATTTGCCCTGCCACGTGTCGCGTTCCTCCAGGCGGCGGTCTAATTTCGCCACAAACTCAAAATTCTTCACGCCCCACTTCGGGGCAACTAAATACTCATCCGGCGACTGGTTGACAAACCGTTCCAGACATACCTCCGGACGAATCCGCTCAATCACGTCCGCCACAAAATCCAAATACTCCTCCATTGCATACAGACGGAAACGCTCCGGCGCAGCGAGATACTCCTCCGCCAGGCGCGTCCCGCGGATAATTTGCAACTGATGGAGCTTGAGGACATCAATCGGCAAATCGCACAAACGGACAGCCCCCGCAAGCATCGACTCGCGCGTCTCGCCCGGCAAACCGAAAATCAAATGCGCACCGATACGGATACCCCGCCCCGCCGTGCGCCGGATAGCATCCTCGCTCTCAGCAAACGTATGGCAACGATTCACTCCGCGCAACACCTCGTCATTCGCCGACTCCACGCCATACTCCACGCAAACGTAATGCTCACGCGCCAACTCCTCCAGCAAATCGAGCACCGCATCCGGCACCGTGTCCGGGCGCGTCGCCACCACCAGCCCCACAATCCCCGGGCAAGCCAACGCCTCGGCATACCTTGCCCGCAGCGTATCCAACGAAGCGTACGTATTCGAATACGTCTGGAAATAAGCCAAATACTTCTGCCCCGCATACTTCGCTGCAAAAAAAGCCTTTCCCTCCTCGATTTGCGCCGCAATCGAAGCCGCCGCCCTGCAATAATCGGGATTAAAACTCCGGTTATTGCAAAAACTGCATCCCCCCGTGCCTTTCGTGCCGTCCCGATTGGGACACGTAAAGCCCCCGTCAATGGACAACTTCTGCACCCGTCCGTGGAAAAGCGCCTTGAAAAAAGAAGCATGGTCGTTGTATCGTTTCACTTGCATAACATTCATTTATCCGGCTGCAAAGATACCGGTTCGTCCCTGCATTTGCAATCCTGCCCGCCCGGATTCCACAAAATATTTTCACATCCCTCAAAAATCCCCGGCAACACCCGATGCCGGGCAAGGCAAAAGCAAAACAGAAACAAAACCCATATTTACCTTACATTTCTATTACATATAAATTACATTTCATTTACACAACATTTATATCAAAAACTATCTTTGACCTATTCTTATTATATTGGAATAGGATAAGAATAGGTTTATAATTAAATGCTCGATGTTACATAATAAAATATTATCTTTGCATCGAATTAAAAAATAAGGAGTTATGAAAGCAGCCGTATATTTAAGGGTATCGACCCAACAACAGGATGAAAATACGCAACTTCCTGATTTAAAGAAGAAAATGGAAAAGGATGGCGCAGAATTTATACCCAATGGGATATTTAAAGATAAAATGTCTGGATTAGAGGATAATAGGACAGGATTAAACGCTTTATTGAAATTGACGAAAGAAGACGTGGATATAATCTATATATGGGAAATTTCCAGATTGTCCAGAAATCCAGAAAAATTCAATTCTTTAATATCCCATTTTAAAAGCAAGGGGATAAACGTCTGTTTCCTGAAACCACAACCTTTGTATTTGTTCAATGTAGAAACAGGGGAGGAAGAATTTACAAACGCATTAGCCTTAAGCCTGTTTTCGACTTTCTCTTTATGGGAAATTAAACAGAAGAATTTAAGGATGCAAAGGGGGCGGCGTGAAAAAATAAAAAGCGGTCACACGCCTTATGCTTCAACCCCTCCTTATGGTTATTGCATTAAAGAGGGTAAAATCTGCATTAATGATGAAACTGAAATTTCTAACCTGGAGGGATTTAAAACAGAAAAAGAAGTAGTGGAAAGCATTTACAGGCTGTATCTTAATGGAAAGACGATGATGCAGATCAAGCAGCTTTTAAATGAATACAAATTACCCTCCCCCCTTAGCAGGCAAGCTGTAAACGGGGTTATAAAATATAAGAAGCGCAACAGGGGGATAGTTTTAAAAAAAGGGGAGCTGTTATGGACTAAATCCTCCATTAACATGATACTGACGAATACGGCTTATTATGGTCATAAAGAAGTAAAATTGAAGTTTCCAACTGAAAGGACGGAAAGGAAAGAAATAAATGGGGAAATGAAGAATATCCCTGTATATAACCATGAGACGATAGAAATAGAACTTCCTCCCATTATTAAAGAAGCGACCTTTCTAGCCGTCCAAGATAAAAAATCCCAGAATGTATATAACGCCCCCAAGAATTACAAGCACCAATACCTTTTAAGGGGATTGTTGAAATGCGGCGAATGCGGAAGTTATTACCAAGGTTCTGCAACGGCTATGAAAAACGGGAAACTTCCTTATGCTGATATATACAGATGCGCTGATAGGGCTAGAAAATACCACGATAATACAAAAATAGGCTGCAAGAATGTTACTGTTTATGCAAAAAGGCTGGATGAAATGGTCTGGACTGCAACCCAGCAGTTTTATGTAAGATACAAAAAGCATGAGATTAAAACGGTTGGAGTTGAAGGTTTGAAACATAACATAAATAAAATAGAAAAACTGATTTCGTTAAAAGCCTCACATATCGGGGATTTGGATAAAAAATTGGATAATTTAGCCAGCCGCCTAGCCTTGGTATCTGATTCCATGGCTAAACGCATCATAGCTGGAAGTGAAAAACTGGAAGATGAAAAATTAAAACTGGAAAAAGAAATAGAATCCCTCAAGCATGAAATTGCTTCTATCCAGAACAGCATTGAAAAGATAAACGCTGCGGCTGAAACAGATTGGAAAATAGAGGACATCAGCAGCCATTTCGATTTGAAAAAGGACGCTTTGATGAAACTGGTGAAAGAAATCACAGTTTATAAATATGACAGGAATGCCGTAGTGTTCCAGATAGAATACAACATATTGGACGGCGTAACTTCTGTCCCCATAAAATTGGATATATTGTACAACTCCAGAAAACACATTTATTTCTGGATTGTAGAGCATGAGGGAATGTGTTTTAATCCAGAAAATTTGAATTTCAAGATAAAAACATGCCCCAATAATAATTTGCACCAATTTTCTTTTAACTCTGAATACAAGTATTGTTCACCAAAGGAAATAATGGAAGAATACAAGGACGAATGGATTAAAACAGTTCCCGTATATGAAATGGATTAACAAGGCTTTTGGTTATATAGCCTTAAAACGAAAGTGCTTCATAAGATTTCGCCACTTCTTCTTGCCTAAGCCCAATATAACGCTTGGTAACAGCTATGGAAGAATGGTTGAATATATCCATGAGCATCACTAAAGCCTGTTCCCCTAATCCTAAATTCTGGTTATAAACTTCCCTCCCAAAAGTCTTCCGCAAACTGTGGCAGGAAAAGTTTTTGATATTTAGCTTATACTTTTCCTTAATTTCCTTTAGAACCACATTTAAACGCTGTGTGGAATAAACAGTCCCCTTTTGGCTGATGAACAAAGGAGAACGCAAACTAACCGGATTAATATGGTTGTAACAGTCCTTTATGAACTTCTTCAAAGCCGTTTTAATGGGGATAAGACGCTTCTTTCCTGTTTTATGTTCCACAATGGTTATTTCGTCTTTATCCAAAACATCTTCCCAAACTAGGGCTTTCATATCGTTTACCCTTAATCCCCAAAAAGAACCTAAAGCTATAAACAGGGCGAATTTGTAATTCTTATCCTGTTCCAATTTCCTTACCAAGTTAATCATCTCATCCCAATCCAGACGGTCTGCGGTTGTTGTGGAATACTTCAAACTCATAGCATAAATATTCAGATTCGTATTATAAATGATAAAAGTGAATGTTTTCACCATCCCTTGGAATAGTTCAAAACATAAGTCATTGATTACTAGTAAAACATTCACTAATAACAATAGTGAATATTCTTTCCATCCTAGGAATCGGAACCATAAAACGGCTTTCCTCCAACCATGCTTCCAATGAACTTTCCATAAGGCTAAGTTAGCGGATATAAAACTAGGATGCAAATATTATCGCTTTTATTTCCAGCTAGTTATAAAAATAATTATACGTTTGGGGATACATAAAATATAGTCTTTATAACTAGTAAAGAATATGTGGAAATCCAATTTATGCTGTATTATAAGATATGCAGTAATTACATATATGGACTAGCATGAAATATGCAATAAGTTCAATTATATGGTAATTCTAAACCTGTAATAATTTCCCAATTAGCTTTAAGCCGCATTTTTTGTAACTAGCATTTTAATATAGGGAATTTGTAATTTCAAAGTCAGAAAATGCGGTGAGTTTTTTTGCAGAATCTCCATATATAAACGGAAATCCTGTAATTTTTTCACCAAAATATTTGCATTCAGGATAGCCAATGTAGTATCTTTGTATATAGATAAACACTAGAAATCAGATGCTTTATTTGTAACCTAAATCAAAATTACCATGGTAATAATAGAAAAAGCTGTACCCATGCAGTTATAGCATGAGAAAATCACTATTGAAAGGGATACTTATACGTTTTGGGATTTATTTTGTGATGTATATCCTGATGCTGAAATAGTGAAAGAGTATAAAAAGAATGGGAAGAAGAAAAAGAAGTGAGGAAAGTAGCCTGTATCTAGTTATGGATATGGGCTATTCCTGTTTTTCTGGATTACACTCATTTAAGTAACGATTCAGTTCTTTAATTAAATCACGCCATGAGGACGAATCTGTAATTTTATGATTTTCTTCTAGTATGGAGTATATTTCTATCATGTTAGACGCAATATCCTTTACTATTTTGTAGTAAGTAATCTTAGTGCGTTTTTTTAGTTGAGCATCCTTATTAGTCAGTAAGAACATCCTTATGGAGCGGTGTATATATATCAAATTTGTCATGAATGGGATTAAATCTTGCTCTTTAATATCCTTTATGCAATCTTTATTCGCAACTATTCTATCAAAGCCCATATAAGTTTTATCATCATGGGTTATTACTAGGTTATCAAGTTTTTCCCATATTTTATCCTCCAAATTTTTAATTGTCATCAAACTATTAAACTCAACCTGTTTTTTATTAAACCGCCTTTGCTCCCTAAAAGTAATATATAGCAACCAAATACTGATTAGTCCAATGATAGGTGCTGTAATACCTCCAATAGTATCTCCAATTTGACCTGTGCATTTAAAAAGTTTTTTGCAGATAAATGTGAATATCAAGCATAGTAGAATAATAGCTATGATTACTAATAGTATATTTACTATGCATGATAACCACCATCTCCATGATGGTTTGTAGGGTGTAATCCAACAATGTTTTAAAAGTTTGATTATCATATTTATATGAATAAAAATCACTCCCACCACCTAAGTAGTGAGAGTGATAGGTTAATAAATTATTTAAAAGATACTTCCCATCCTTTTTGTTCAGCAATTCCAGGATTGCCTAATTGGTCACAATTTAAGTCACCATCCTCAACCGTAGGCAGAGCCTCATAAATCTTATTCATTTCTGCGGCTGTGAATTGATTATTATAACAATATAAGCTAGTCAAAGCCGTATTCTTGCTTATATCTAATGAAGTTAATTGATTTTCAGAACAGCTTAAGTAAGTCAAAGCCGTACATCCATTTACATTTAATGAGGTTAATTGATTATATTCACAACTCAAGCTAGTCAAAGTCATATTCTTACTTGCATCTAATGCAGTTAATTCATTATCATAACAGTTTAAGTAAGTCAAAGCCGTATTCTTGCTTACATCTAATGCAGTTAATTCATTACTATAACACTCTAATTCAGTCAAAGCCGTACATCCACTTACATCCAATGAGGTTAATTGATTGCCAGGACAGTATAAGTTGCTAATATTCCCTTTAATCGTAATGGTATGCTTTTCTGATTCAGAATAACCATAAGTTATATCTAATCTTCCACGCTTAATTCTATTACCCTCATCATCAGAAACAGAAGTTTCGTTTGCTGCAATAGCATTTTTTTGAATATATCCATCCCCATAATCAATCGTAAGCGTATCTCCAACATTAAATGTACAAACCGTCATCCTAAGTTCATCGCCGTTTTGCTGAACCATCGTAATCTCCCCATAGTGATAAACGGGTCTTTCAATAGGCTCATCAATTTCACCACCATTGTTCTCATCATCATCAGAACATGATACGAATGCCATAGTACCTAGTACCACGAGCATCAAATAAAATAATCTTTTCATCTTAGTTTAAATTTAAAGTATTAATATTCAATTGTTTTGTTGTAATCTCTCACTAGTCACATAGATTTCATCTATGAATTTGAAAAAATCATCTTCCTTTATTTTAGCCACAAAGCTCAATTTGTTTTCCTTATTATAATCCCTATCATGCAGTAAATAATAACCATCCTCCTTTGTTATATAACCATGGGCAAAACTGTTGCGCAAATGGAAATAAATAAAGTAATAAGTATATGGATGGACTTCCGGTTGCATTCCATTTACTCCTTTTGTGAAATAGATTTTGATAGTATCAGCTTCATACGGTTCATTTTCTTCAAATGGACTATACGAGGATATAATTTTAATCTTATAGTTATTCTCAATGGTTTTGGATTCTTCTCTTTCCAATAAAGATACAGGATTCATTTTGCGTTTATTCTCTTCCTCATTTTCTATGTCTTTAATATGATTCTCAAAACGCAATAATACGTGGCGATAGAATTTAGCTATTTCTCCATCGCTCAAATTTACTTTTTCTAGTTCTTCATGTTCCATAATCTCATATTTTTAATCATCCAACCTAAAAATCTTATCCTATTTTCTTCATTTTCGCTTCTGGAATCACCTAAAGCCGCTTCAATTCTTCTTGTTTTCTTCAATTTTCCTATAACTGTTCACTCTTAGAGTTTTTCTATATCATTATAAATTAGCTGTTTAATGAATTAATCACTGGTTATTTGTTATAATCCAAATGTAGAAAATATATTGTTATCCTAAGCAACTCCAGCATATTATTTGATTAAAAAAAATAGGGACGGCTTTATATAGCCAATCCCCATTTTGTTTTATGTAACAGCTTATTCTATAAACCAACTATATTCACTTTCTCCCCTTAAAGCCCTAGTCAATCCCTCTGTAATCTGTGAAGCATTCAGTGAACGGTCTAGGAAATTATCTATGTAAGAAGATTTGTTAGCTCCAGTCATAAGGTTGTAGACTTTCCACATATTAATTCTATTCCCATCCTTGCTAAAATTCTCATCCTTATAGTAGCTTTTAGCAACCATGTTAATCTGGCTGTCTGTAATGCCAATATAAGGAAGATAGAGTTTTTGTTTATTAGGAAGGTACTGGTAAAGTCTGGTTTTACCTATAAATTGGGCAAACTGGCTTTCAGTCATATCGTATTTCGTAAACTCATTCATATAATACAAGTGTTTTTCAGCACTGTATCTGGTAAACAAGTCTATTGCCCCCCTGTATAAGTCATAACGGTTCATGGCTTTTAAATCAGCCTTGTATCCGTCTGTGAAAGTACATAAGTTGCAACATACGGTATTTAAAAAGCCTATTGCGATGCTGAATTTTTCAGCAGTCTTTTTAGAATAAAGGTTTTCCCTGTTATAAGCCCTGACTCCAGTAACACACAAATTAAGCCTATTTCCTCCTATGCTAGAGTAAATGGTAGGGATTTCAAAAGCAAACGCCATCCTTTCGTAATAAATGGTCTTATCTGATTCCAGCAGCTGATTAACGGGTTTATGCACAGCTTCTGGGATACGACCTTTAATAATATGGGAAACCCTTATTTCAGGTTCTTCTATAACTTCATTGGGAAATACGTCCTTAGCCGCTTTACAGACTGATTCTATAAATACAGGGTGTGAAATGGTCAGTTCGTTATCTTTGGTAAATACAGGGACTATGCAATCCTCTTTTAAATGTTGCAAATTCGTTTCAGAAGTATTCGCTGAAATAAAATGCAATTCTTTTTTAGGGGATGCGTCCACATAATCATTAAATGGATTATCCAAAGGCTTGCTTTCCAAAACTTCATAATCCACGTCCATAAACAGGTTTGCGTTTTCTTGTGCTGGTAATAATCTTAATCTTTCCATAACATTAAAATTTAAATAGTTAGACAAATAGTTTTTAGTTCTCTTTTTCTCTCACTATTTGACGGGGGTATGGAGATTGAGTGGACTAACGTTTAAGGAACAAGCTATATGATATAATAAGGTGGGGGGATATTAAACAAGAAGCATTGTATTTATGGGTGGGGGATATAAATATATAGTTGCTAGTTGGATAGGCGGTGATTTTTTATCAGGATAGCTGTTATCTAGGAAAAACTCACCAATAACCTGAAGCAAGCATTTTTGAACTAGCGGCAATGATATGTAGTTATTTATATATATGCAAGATATTGGTTTTATAGTTATGGGGGCTAATCAGAAAACAGTAAAAATAAGGGAGTTTTTGGGTGAGCAGGGATTAAGGCTTTAGTTGAAAAAATATACTGTTGGAATATTATTAAGATAGGAATCAAATATATAAGCACTAGTGGTTGATTGCTCCTAATTATCAGCTGGTGATTTTTTATTGGAATTACATATCCAAATTCCTGAAAAACCACCTTTTTTATTTCAGGACTAGTATTTAGATACCTAATATAAGCAGCCGATTTAATTCATGGATTGAGTTTATGAATCGACTGGCAGCTAATTATAGCAGCTTGCAAAATGAAGGATAGACCCAAAACTTGGATTGAAATAAAAACAACTAGCATGATATAGCCGTATTTAATGAGATAGTTTCCGCATTTTTAGTTTTTAAAATTCTAATATAATGAATTATCTATTTCAGAATCAAAAAATGCGGAAGCATGAATATAATCATTTAGTAATTAACAGATAGTTGGTGGTGTTTAATAATAAGCTAGTTATATCAGCCGCATTTTTTTCTTAATATTCTTTTATATGGGAAATTCAAGTTTCAGGGTTGAAAAATGCGGAATCATGATTAACTAGTGGCTGATACATTCTTTGAACTAGTGGTTAATATATTTCAGGCTAGTAGCTGATATATGATTCAAATAGGAGGTTAATACTGATTTCAAACTAGTAACTGATATGGGTTTAAAAACAGCGATTGAATTTATGTATTATACTAGCAATTGATGCAGATATTGGACTAGCAGCTGGTATATGAAACAGGCGATTAATAATATTATAAACTAGCTCCAATATCTTTATTCGCATAAAACATGGCTGCAAACGGTGGATTTTTATCCAGATTCGCATATATAATTGAAAATCCTAACAAATTCCCACCGCAGCAGATGTTTTATATATACCCTAATCAATAAAGTTTTTTTCTCCTTCTGGGTCTCTTTTTATAATATCCCTCTTTCCACAATTCATAAAAATGTTCTTGTTGGATCAAGGCTTTCAAAAAATAGTTCAGGCTTCCTATTTTTTTAGGAAGGTTTGGGCAGTATTTTTTTAAGTTGTATTCCAAATTAAACCAACTGTACCAATTCCTTTTATCTTTAATATCGTCTAATTCGCCTATGGTTCTTTCCAAACTCTTTTTAGATTCACAAAACCTATTGGAACTCAATATCCTTAATAAGTATTCATCGTATGGAGGAGGAACAACCCCTTTTGATTTGCAGTAATTGGAAATAGTCTGGTAGATTTCTTTTATTACAGGGTCAAAATACGTTGGATAATCAGTAATTATAAATTCATCAACTAGCCTGTATCTGGTATTTGCTTCAAAGATTCTTTTTAGGTTAATGGCTTCATCTAGGTATTTGGATACGGTTTTCCTATCCATATTCAATTTTCCAGCTATTCCAGTTTTATTATAAAGCGTAAATTCTGAATTGTTCAGGCATAAGCATTTGAACAATACTAAAAAGCCTTTTAACTTGGGGCTTAAGCCTTCATCCAAAAATCCGGCTTCTATCCTTATCCAGTCTTTATCAGGGATGTTAATCCTATAAGCAGCCAGCATTTTATCCAATTCACTAGGAATCAAAACTTTTTCTATCAATCCCAAGTTTTGGAACTTATTCGTGTATTTAGTTATGGTATCTTCTTTTTTAATTCCAGAAATATCGCATAAGGTTTTTCTGGAAACATGTGATTCCCCGTTTTCAAAATCTGATTTAAAACATAGGCACACATACAAGTAAGTTTCTTCTGGTGTTAGCAACCCCATAATCATCCTGGGGATTTTCCTAAAGTTCAGCATAAACGTCTGATTTTTCATATTCCATAAATGCTTTATCTGGTATCAATAAATATCTGGTCTAAATCTTGCAATCTAAAAAGATGAAAATTAGGGATGATGGTATTTGGGGAGCAAATAGCAGAATCTATATATTATGTTTTTAGTATAAAAGTAGTTATTAGTATATACCCCTCGTTTTCCCCAAAACTCAAGTTTTGTACACCCTCATTTTCCCCATCCTAAAATTGGATTTTATCGCTAGTCCTATTTGCATTTAATCATCTAGTCCATCCAGAATTTCAGCCACAGCTTTTATTTTCTAGTCCTTTGAAATTATAAACTGCATTTTAACAGCTGGGAGGAACGGTGAATTTTCTTCTGGATTTCCATATATAAATGAAAAAACACAGGAATTTCCACCGTAATTTATTGGAAAGCAGGTTGAATGCTAGTAATACATGGTCTTAATCAGCTAGCCCGTCCAAACAGTAAAATATCTTCCTTTTGTAGTGGATTTGCTTTTTAATCTTTTTATATCCTTTAAATTGAATCCACAAGCCTATGGAAACAGGATTATCCTTAATTCCATGCTATAAGGCTAGTTTTCGTAATTCTTGGTAGGTGTGCATAATATATAGTTTTAATTAATGTGGAAGCATCTAAGTGCAGTATTATCTGGAAGCTATAAGCAATCTGGAACCAATAAGAGTATCTGTTCACTAGTGGGAACATGTATTATATAGCTGGTTTTCATTATATTGCTAGTTTTATATAATGTATCTAGCTGGCAATATAACACATGTGCCATAAAGTTGGTTTCACACGGGCTTTAAAAATAACTCCCCGCTGGTAACCTAAACAGGGAGTTAAACGCCTATCAACCAAACTTTTTGCTAACGATATAAAGATACAACATAAGGCGTGCGGAATCCAAATATTTTGAGGGAATTTTGAAATACCGCTTTAAATGCAGCTTTAGGCTGGAATCTTTGGAACGGCTGCAATTTATGGTTATTTTTATGCCCAAATAAACAAATACGGTCATGAACAGTTCAGTGGATTTTCCAGCAGGATATTTTAAGGAGATATATCCCGCCATGAAAGATTGCATAGGTCTAAGCAGCGAATTGCTGGCAGATGAAATGAATCTCCTTTTGAATATTTATTGCAATATGGATGATGATAGCGATAATAATGATGATGGAATTATCAATTTATACGATAGGTTTATAAAGATACCCCCTTTAAGCGAGGAAAGGGTTCCCATGGGTGTCCGTCCTGATACGGAAGAGTGTTTGAAGTTTATATTAAAAATCAGCAAATGCTTTCCTGTACCTATTACCAAAGAAGATTTTGCAAACATCCATAAATTAATGGAATCTTGGGATAAACCAGATGCAGGAGATAAAGAGTTATTGAAGTCTGGATTAGTTTTATTATCATCGCTTTGCCTAAAATACGAACAATCCCCTGATTTTGGATGGTCAGAATTTTTCCATGAAAATATGGATGTAGAATATAGTTATTCAATACGTCCTGATTTATTAAGGTTATACCGTTATTTGAGCGAAGAAGATACAAATGGGGAAATCATATTGCAGTTTAAGGATGGGAAAAAACTGAAGCTGGATAATATGGGAAACTGGTTTCAAGGTATGTCGAATTATTATCTGAACATGCGTTTGGGCGTATCAGACAAAGAAGAAGCATTGGAAGAACTGGAGCGTGATTATTCCAATAAGAAAAAGGCTGGTCGTAAAAAAGAAAATCCTGTATTCGATATTGTTTTAATGGGTGCTTGCAACTTATTAAAAAAGGCTGGATTTATTCCCAAAGGGAAATTGCTTACAGAGAAAGCGGCTTATTTCCTGATAGGATACTTAAAGGTTATGGGGCTGGTAAAGGAAGATGATGCAATTAAAGACGATACGATATATATCAGGTCTAAAATCAGCTTCCTGTTGAAAAACGGTTTCAAGCCTGTATGGTATAAATTCCCTTTTATGAAAGCAGAACCTTGGGAAACGGAATGGATGAATGGTTTAGAGGAAAAGGGCAGTTTAATCCCTAATGACGGTTATGTTCTCCATCCTGTTTTAACGAAACGCCTATGCAAAAACTTATGGAAAACAGAATAAAATCTTCCCCTTTTAGACTTTAATGTAGTTTAACATTCCACTCTATCCCAATATTTCCGCCATATAAAAAATGCCTTCCTAAACAGGAGGGCATTGTTTTTATTTTACCCTCTTTTTTACGCCCATCTTTGCATCGTCATCAGGGGATGAAATTAAATAAAAATTCTGGAACTGGTGATAGAGATAGGAAATTAATATGTCGAACCAAAATAAATAAAGGTATGAAAGAATATTTTGATAGCAGTTGAATGATAATCTGAACAGAAACAGATTATGAAATAAAAAAGGAATATAGGTCTGATGCCTGAAAAGAAGGACTAAAACTATTAAATATTTATCACCATGGAATATGATGAAAATGGCGTTCCTTATGCGCCAGATGATAAAGAAGAAAATAAGGCGGCTATGCTCGAAGCTGGAGAAAATAGAGAGCAGAATATAAATCTTTTAAACAGTAATATTATGGAAACTAGTGAATTAAAACAAGAAGTCGTAGCTGATTGTATGGAAAAAGTTAATGAAGATAAGGCACTTCCTATGTCTAATGCAGTAACAGAAATTGAAGCTGTAGAAAATAATATTAACACTAAAAAAGAAGATGCTATGGAAGAAAGAAATGAAAGTCCAGAATTAAGACCCCTGTTATTTATTGAGGGCAATCGTCATAAAATAGATGATGCGAATGTTATAGAGTGTGCTAATCGTATAAAAGCCAATGGCTTTATCGAAACAATGCCTATTGAATTTGTGCCATTAGAAGAAGTAGTATACAATTTAAACGGGCGTAAACTTTATGAAGCTAAAGTAGTTAGCAAGAAAGGAGATAAAGCTCCCGCATTGACTAATTTTGATGTTAAGCTGGAAGAAGTTAAATATGCTGATTATAAAAGATTTATAGGTATTATTATAGACGGTCAGCATCGATATGTAGCACTTCAACTGTTGAATGATGCAAGTATATCCCCTAGTTTTATCCCTGTAAAAATTCCAGAGGGCATGGATATATTGCAGTATATTGCGATAAGGAATAGTGGAAAACCTTGGAAGAATGAAGATTTTGTAAATTCCCAGCTAACGACTAATGATGAGCACGTGGACTATATAATGGAAAAGAGCAAAAACAAATATGTCCTTCCATTTTTATTGAGTATCTATACTTTGGATACTGGAAAACTTACAATGAAACAAATTAAAGCTATGCAGGGAGGGTATAAGAAAATGAGTGATTTTAAAAAAGTGGTTTTAACTCAAAATACCCAAGGCTTGGGAGATAAAATATGCGAATGTTGTGAGAAGAACCCAGTGCTTAGCAAAGATAGGCTTACTGGTCGCTTGGGAGAGGGGTTGAAGAATTTCTATAAAAACCATGATTCTGATATAAATAAGGTCGAAAAAGTATTGGAAGCTATAGATAAAGACAAATGGGAATCTTATTTTGTAGCCGAAGGAGGTAAAAGCATGGAAACCAAAGCGTATGAAAATGCTTTTAAAGAAGTGCTAAATGAGCTTGAAAAGGGATAGTACTTTGTTTCATTAAAACAGTAAGGCAGTCTTTTATGGGCTGCCTTATTTTTTATATGGAGTAATCATAAATAGGTTATCCATATTTCCTTTTGAAAAATCAGTTGATGTTACTAATTTTGTAAGCAATTGGATGCTAGTTTAATACACTCTCATTTCTCTAATATGTAATATCGTTTAGTTAATTATAATAGGTTGAGAATAGGTTTATCTCTAAATGAAATGTAACTCAACTCTAACTCAAGTGTAAATTAAATATAGGTTCTGACCCTGTTTTGCACAGCTCTTGCACCTGTTCCGGAGAGGCGGCACAAAGAAAGGCAAGAAGATGGATTACCCTTTTTTAAGGTTGACGATTTAACAATAGAGGGCGTTTTTGTTAAATTCCCAAGAAATCCGGAGGAGAAAAGCGAGGATTAGAAGCTAATATTTAATCGCAATTTGTTAAAATCAAGTGAAAGAAAGTAAAATTTTCAAATACACAACTTTGCAAACATCTATATTTCAAATAAATAACACACAAATAAAACCAACCAACTTTTTAAAGCGAGCAGAAAGCAAACGAATGCTTTAGAATTTTTTCAAGAAAATCTTTGGTCATTATTTGTTTTCTTGAAAAAATACTCTACCTTTATCCCCGAAAAGATCAATCGGCGATTTGCCTACAAAAAACCTTCGTTTAAAATGGTTGATTTTCGAGAGAAGCGCAGGGCAAAACGAATTTTAGGTAATGATTGGCGCACAGATGTTTGCAAGATTAGAGAAAAGGCATAGGAGGACACTAAAAAATGCCCCAAAAAACGAAGGATTTTTTCAGCAGATAACAGCTTAATTTTAAGCCGGTAACAAAGGATTTAGGATTTAAATTTTCTAATACCATATAAAAGTTGAGATTATGAAGAAAATGCACAAAATCAAGCTCTTCTGCAGCGTATTGGCTACGCTGTGCTTCTGCGGGCTGTACTCTTGCGACGACGACGAGACCAAGGGCACGGCTTATGATCCTTCCTTGCCTGTGACGATTGAGACCTTCTCTCCGGACTCCGGGCGCATCCGTGCACAATTTATCATTGAAGGCAACAACTTTGGGAACGATGCTTCCAAAGTAAAGGTCTGGTTTAACCAGAAAGAGGCATTGGTGATTAACGTGGTGAACAATGCCATTTACACCATCGTGCCCAAGCAACCGGGCGATTCGTGCGTCATCAGCGTGGTAGTGGAGGGCGACTCGGTGGCTTTCCACGACAAGAAATTCACCTACCACATCACGGAAAGCGTGAGCACCGTAGTGGGCAAGGCTTTGGAGGGAGGCAATACAAACGGGTCGTTGACCGAAGCCACCTTTCAAAAACCCAGATGGATTGCCATCGATTATGAGGACAACATCATTCTTTCGGATGAAGGCTCTTATCAAGTACGCCTTATTTCATTAAATAGTGATGAGGTTATTACATTGTTTACTCCCGCCGTGCTTTTGCAAGACTTTGCCTTCACGGCAGACCGGAGAACATTCTATGCCACAGTGGATAACGGAACGGTCATCTATAAATTTTCTGCTGATGATTTGTGGGTGCCGGAAGAAGTTGGCGCCATGGGCATTGACGGTTATTTCCACGGGATGGCGATGGGCAAAGACGAAAACCATCTTTATGCCCGGCAAAATGTAGGCGTCGTATGGGAAGTGGATTTGGAACATGGCTGGGAAGATGCTGTTAAATATTCGCCTGCAGATTATTTGGAAAATGGCGGTCAAGGCAACATTGTCTACAGCCCGGTAGAAGATTGTTTCTATGTAGTTTCCGGCAACCAAAAGCACAGTATCTTCCGGATGTCCGCCGATGGCACGGAATACGTGAAATATGCCGGCGGAGGCAGTGAAAACGGTTCAAGCTCCGGTTATCGGGACGGTCCTGCCGACCAAGCGCTCTTCAATTGGCCGCAAGGCATTGCCATCAACAGCGAGGGGGATATTTTCATTGCCGAAAAAAATAACCATACCATCCGGAAAATCGACCACCGCACCAAGATTGTGAGCACGGTAGCCGGACAAGCCGGAGTTGCCGGTTATGAGGACGGCGACCCGCTGGAATCCCTGTTCAATACTCCCATGGGCTTGGCTTTCGACAAGGAAGACTTCCTATATATTGCAGACCAAGGCAACCATTGCATCCGCAAACTTTCGATTGAATAACCTTTAAAGACAGAATTATGAAATATACGATACATCTTATCTTCGTGCTGTTGCTGTCGCTATGCGCGCCGGCAGCCTGGGCACAAGCGACCTTATTTCCCGTGGAAGGTACCGTTACGGACGAAAACGGGGAACTTCTGATCGGCGTGACCGTCGTCATCAAAGACCAACCCGGCGTGGGTACGGCAACTGACGTGGAGGGACATTTCCACCTGCCCCACGTGCCGGAACATGCCACGCTAGTATTCTCTTATATCGGTTTTGAAACCAAAGAAGTGTTCATCGGCTCTGCACCCACGCAGCCGCTCAAAATCACTTTGGAGGAAAGCCACGAGGCATTGGACGAAGTGGTAGTCGTGGGTCACGGCGAGCAGCGCAAAGTGAGCGTGGTGGGCGCCGTGGCGACCATCGACCCTGCCGACCTGCAAGTGCCGGCAACCTCCATCACCAACATGATGGGCGGGCGTATTCCGGGCATCATCTCCGTCACCCGAAGCGGCGAGCCGGGCAACGACTTCTCGGAATTCTGGGTGCGAGGCATCAGTACCTTCGGAGCCAATTCGAGCGCGCTCGTGTTGATTGACGGCGTGGAAGGCGACCTGAACGACTTAGACCCTGCCGACATTGAGAGCTTTTCCGTGCTGAAAGACGCATCGGCAACGGCTGTCTATGGTGTACGGGGTGCAAACGGCGTGGTAGTCGTGACCACCAAACGAGGGAAAGCCGGAAAGTTGAATGTCAATATCAAGAGCAACGTCACCCTCTCCTATTCCCCAAGGATGCCGGAATACCTGGAGGCATACGATTATGCCCGCCTTGCCAACGAGGCACGGGCAGTGCGCGGATTAGACCCCATCTATGACGAAACGGAAATCAAAATCATCCGATACGGGTTAGACCCCGACCTTTACCCCAACGTGGACTGGCGGGACGTCATCCTGAAAAAGGTGGCTTGGAACAACCAGCACTACCTGAACATCTCCGGCGGCGGTACGACAGCCCGCTACTTCCTCAGCGTGGGCATGCAGAACAAGTCTGCCGTATTCAAGACTGACGAGAACATCAACAAGTACAACACCAACATCAATTGGCACAAATACACGTTCCGCGCGAATGTGGACGCCAACCTGACCAAAACCACCGTGCTTTCACTCGGTTTGGACGGCACCATCATCAAGCAGAACTCTCCCGGTTACGGCAACGACAACAGCGCCCTCTGGAGCGCACAGGCAAACATGACGCCGCTGACCGTGCCCCTGCGCTATTCAAACGGCTACCTGGCATCCTACGGCGACCAAGGTTACCAGATGTCGCCTTACGTGTTGCTGAATTACACCGGCATGAAACGCAACAGCCGCAACTCTACGAAAATCAACTTCGCCCTGCGGCAGGAACTTGACTTCATCACCGAAGGCTTGGGCGCGAACCTGCTCTTCGCCTATACTACAAACGGAGAATTGAACACCAACCGGACGCGGACTCCTGCCCTCTACAAGGCATCGGGACGCTACAACGACGGAAGCCTGATGTTCGAGCAAACCGTGTCGGAACAATCCGCCACTTTCACCCGCTCGACATTCAACGACCGGAAATACTATTTCGAAGGGCGCATCAATTACGACCGCGCTTTCGGCAACCACCGGGTGGGCGCATTGGCACACTACTATATGCAGGATTACCAGAGTTCTTCTTACTCCGATGAAATCAAATCCATCCCGGAACGCTACCAGGCGGTATCGGGACGTGTGACCTATTCGTTCAAGGATACCTACTTCATTGAAGGAAACGTGGGTTACACCGGTTCTGAAAACTTCAAGCCGGGCAAGCAATTCGGTCTTTTCCCTGCCATTGCCGTGGGCTGGGTGCCAACGCAATACGAAGCGGTGCAACGCTGGCTGCCTTTCCTGAGCTTCTTCAAAATCAGGGCATCCTACGGGCAGGTAGGTAACGACCGCATCGCGACGGCAGAGGACGGCTCGCCCATCCGCTTCCCGTACATGACCTACGTGAACTTCAACAACCAAGGATATTGGGGCAGCAACGGCTTAACCGAAGGGCAAATCGGCGCGGAAGACCTACAATGGGAGGTTGCAAAAAAATACAACTTAGGCTTCGACGTGAAACTATTCAACGACCGATTGTCCGCGACCATCGATGTGTTCAAAGACATACGCGACAATATCTTCCAGGCACGTTACCTGATGCCGGGTGAAGTTGGCGCCGTGACCGCCCCCTATACCAACGTGGGCAGCATGAAGAGCTGGGGTATGGACGGCAATGCAGAATACACGCACCAATTCAACAAAGATCTCTTCGTGACGGTGCGCGCCAACATGACCTACTCCAAAAACAAGGTGACCCATTGGGACGAATCGGTAAACAACTATGAATACCAAAACAAGACGGGCAGACCCGTGAACGTAAACCGGGGGTTGATTGCCATGGGCTTGTTCAGCGACTCGACGCAAATCCTCAGCAGCCCGCGCCAGAGCTTCGGCGAAGTGCGCCCCGGCGACATCCGCTATAAGGACATCAACGGCGACGGACAAATCGACAACAACGACATTGTGCCGCTGTCGTATTCCAACGTGCCGCAAATACAATACGGTTTCGCGGCTGAGGTCATCTACAAAAACTGGACGTTCAGCGCCTTCTTTGAGGGCATCAGCAAGGTGAACTACTTCTATGGCGGCGGCGGTTACTACCCGTTCCAAGGCGGCGAGACCGGCAATGTGCTGACTCTTGTAGACGAACCCGGCAAGCGATGGACGCCTGCATGGTATTCCGGCGACCCGGCAACGGAGAATCCGGACGCCCGCTTCCCGCGCCTCACCTACGGCAACAGTGCCAACAACAACCAGGCATCGACCTTCTGGCTCGCCAACGGACGCTACTTGAGGCTCAAGAACGTGGACATCTCGTACCGGTGGAAGAACCAGTGGTTCCAGAGTATCGGCATTTCGTCCGTCACGCTGCAACTCGTGGGCGACAACCTCGCCGTGTGGGACAAGGTGAAACTTTGGGACCCTGCACAGGCAAGCCAGAACGGTGCCGCTTACCCCTTGCAAAGGACTTTCACATTCCAAGTAACCGTTTCATTCTAAAATAAGACGCTATGATAAGGAAACTCAAAAGAACATTACAATACCTGTGCATCGCACTGACCGCGATGACTTACAGTTCGTGCAACTACCTGAACGTCGATGAATATTTCAATGACATGATACCTTTGGACACGGTATTTGCCCGCCAGGAACTCTTGGAACGCTACCTGTGGGGCGCTTCCTACCTGTTGCCCAACGAAGGCGACCTCTATTCCAATTCGTTCGGTCCGTACATGACCGCAACGGACGAGTGCTTGATGAGCTGGCGGAGCTCTGAATACGCCGGCACTTTCCTGCAAGCCGACCAAGTAACCCCATTTAGCGGGTACTATCCCATGTGGGACAGGTATTACCAAGGCATCCGCAAAGCCAATACCGTGATGACGCGCATAGACGAATGCAAGGATTTGGCGACTTTCGACCGCCGCGAAATCTTAGGCTTGGCACACTTCCTGCGGGGGTATTTCTACTTCCACCTGTTGCAACTTTACGGACCGGTGCCCTTGCTGCCTGACCAGCCTCTGGACGTGGGTGCCGATTTGTCAGAACTTTGCTATGAGCGCAACACCTACGACGAATGCGTCGAATACATCTGCAATGACATGGAGATTGCCTATGACTACCTGGCAGCCAGCCGTCCTTCAAACCAAATCACCCGCCCGACCAAATATGCGGCAGCCGCCGTCATGTCGCGGGTAAGGCTGTACGCCGCCAGCCCGTGGTACAATGGCAACAGCGTGTATGCCAGCTGGAAGACATCAGACGGACGGAATTTCATTTCGCAAGAATACGATAACCGCAAGTGGGCGTTGGCTGCCGAAGCTGCCCTGCGCATCATTCAAAGCGACCAGTACCGGCTGCACACCGTAGCCAGAGGACAAGGAAACGTGGAGTTTAACGGCGGCGGCTTAGACCCGGATGTAGATGCGGCTTATTCAGAGTCATTCCCGGACGGGATGGGAGACATCGACCCCTACCGTTCTTACGCCGACATGTTCAACGGCGAGACCCAGGCTGCCCAGAACCCAGAACTGATTTATTCCATGACCCTTTCCACCAATGCAACGAAAATTGCCCTGCCGCTCACCATGGACGGTTGGAACGGGTGCAACATCACACAAGTATTGGTGGACGCCTACCGCATGAATGACGGGAGCGACTACAATATAGACGAGCATCCGGACTATTACCAACTGATGACGGAAACGGACAAGGAATTTTCCGGCTACCTCCTGAATCCCAGCGGCGGAAGCACGAACAACGGGGCTGCTGCTGTGGTAAACATGTTCAACAACCGCGAGGTGCGCTTCTATGCCACGGTAGCTTTCAATGAAAGCTATTGGTCGGGAGAGTCCATCACCAATACCAGCGAGAAAGCAGCCCGTACAAAACAGGTGATGCACTACTATACCGGCGAGAACGGCTACAAAGGTCCCAACAATCCGGAAGACTATTGCTTGACGGGATATATCTGCCGGAAATACGTCCATCCGGAAGACAACGCGCGGAGCGGCGCAGGCGGTGTCATCAAATCCAAGACATTCCCCATTTTCCGGTATGCGGAAATTCTGCTGAACTATGTAGAGGCGTTGAATAACCTGGAACAATCGTACACGTTGGGAGACAGCGTAGTGATTGAACGAGACCCCGCCCAGATGGTGAAGTACTTCAACATGATCCGCTTCCGCGCCGGCTTGCCGGGCATCACGGAAGCTGACGCTGCCGACCCGCAACGGATGCAAGAACTGATTGAACGGGAAAGAATGGTGGAATTCGCCCACGAAGGACGCCGCTACCACGACGTAAGACGTTGGGGCATCGCCATGGAAACCGAGAATGCACCCGTACGAGGCTGCGATGTGGAAACGACTGCAAACAGCGAAGCCGGGCGGCAACGGTACTACCGCCCCGTGAACGTAGACCACGAATACGCACAACATACCTTCTCACAGAAGATGTATTTCTGGCCTATACCGGATGAGAAGCTCAGGCAAAATCCCTTGCTGGTGCAAAATCCCGGATGGTAAATGATTAATAACCTATAAATCTGGAAAATATGAAAAGACTATATTATATCGGCATACTCTTCGCCCTGCTCGGCGTATGGGGCTGTGAAACAGTAAACCCCTTGGAGGAGGAGCAGTATAAAAAGCAAATCTATTTGGTAGGCGCCTACGACCATGTTTTCACCCAGACCGTGTATTACAACGACACGGAGGAGCAAGAGACCTTTATTTCTGTCGCTGCTTCGGGTTCGTTGGGACTGGATATGGACGTTGATGTAGAAGTGGCTATCGTACCGGAAGAGGTGGGCATTTACAACGAGATGTTTATCGGGCATTATTCTGCCCTGCCGTGGTACTCGGTGATGCCGGAGGAAGTATATAACATTCCTTCCATGCGGGTCACACTGAAGCAAGACGGAGAAGTGTATGAACGCATTCCCATCCATGTGAACACACCATTGATACATTGCGATTCCAATTACGCGATACCATTCCGGATTGTATCTGTTTCACATTATGAAACGACTACGGACTCCGTGCTGTTGCTTGCACTCGACATGCAAAACGAATACAGCGCAACGTATGACATGACCGGTTCTACGCACCTGTTAGACGCCAACGGGCATGAATTGGACACAACATTCACCGGCAAGAGCAAAGTGCTGAAAGCTGTGAGCCAATACGAGACACGGATGTTCTATTTTGACTATTCAGAGGACGATGAGGACACGGCAGCAGAATGTCTTGTGCTGACGGTGAATCCGGAAGACAACAGCGTAAGCATCAAACCTTGGAACACGGAAGCATTCACCGAACCCGCCATCACGGCTTCCGGCGGCACCTACTCCCCGGACAAAAAGAAGTTCGACATCTGGTATGAATACACCGGCACTGACAATAACACCTATAGAAAGCGCGAGCAGCTGACCCGGCAATAGCCGGGCGGCGCTAAGAGCGGAAAGCGGAGAAAGGGATAATTATCTCTTTCCCGCATTTTTATAACCTTAAAATCAATAATAATGAAAAGGGGTGTTTTAATAGTATCAATTATGGGTTCTGTTTGCAAAAGTGTTGGTACTGATTGGATATTTTAGAATTAAATATATGCTTAACCCACGTTTGTATGCACTTTTAGTTAGGAAAGCATTGCCCTCGCTATTATTTTGGGATGTTATTGTTATTTTAATGTTTGTATTTGACGCTCAAAGCATGGCAGGATGGGATATAATTTTGTTGTATATTCTATATGCTGCTTTTTGTATGTTATTGCCCTATATGATAAGTCGTTTTTGGCAACATTTGCATAAAGAAAAAGGCTTTCATCTAAAAATCATGAAGACGAATTTTTATAGTTTTTGGGTAAAAGTCCTTTATGTCGGAAGAATATTATTGGCAGTTGGATTGTTATTGTTCAATTATTCTATGAAAATAACCATTTTGTTGCCTGTTGTATTGCTTTTTTCATTATGGCTTTCTTGTGGGATGGTCAAATGGTGGAAAATAAATTATTTCAAATGATATGTTTTTTTAGGAAAATAGCTTATCTTTACCCCACGAAATTTTATTCACAATAAATTAAATGCTTATGATGGCTTTACCCGGACTTTTAGTTTTTCTTATGATTTTGGCGTTGGATGTGATGGCAATCCGCAACGTTTTGCAGTCGAATTTTTCAAATGAGACGAGAGTGCTGCTTATTATCCTGATTTTGCTGTTTCCTTTTTTGGGACCGATTGTGTATTACTTGATTCGCCCGATGCTGCTGAAGTCAGCATGAAAAATAAAAGTAAAATAATTGCCCGGCGTGTCACTTGATTTTGCTTTTTGGTTGTCTTTATCCCGTATAACTAAAACAAAATCTAATGAATCGTGTACTAAAACATTTATTCCAAGGCGGCATTGGGCTTGCAAGCCTTCTCTTCTTACAGGCTTGCAACAATGAAGGGAACGACGTACCGCCAGTATTGGAGGCTCAGCCTACCACCATTACCCTAAGCAATCACGAAGGTACAGCCACGCTGTCTATCAATTCCAATGTGGAATGGACGCTGGAAAGTAATGCCGGCTGGTGCGAAGTTGGCGCCACTGCAGGAACAGGAGAAGCCCAAGTGACTGTCCAAGTCTCAGAGAACACAAACAGCATTGACCGAAACGCCAAACTCACGCTCGCAGGCGGAGGCTTGGAGCGGGAAGTGACCGTCACACAAAAGGCATTCGCATTCTCCCTGGACTCTACCGCCCTGCACTTCCCACCGGAAGGCGGCGAAAAACAGCTAAAAGTGTTCACCAATGTGAAATGGCAGGCGACGACTGATGCTACATGGCTACAGCTCACCCCGAAAAGCGGGAATGACACCACGGATGTTATCGTCAAAGTGGAACCAAATGAAGGCATTGGGGAACGTAGCGCCATTGTAGAAATCCAATCCGGGGTACAGCAAAAACAACTAACCATCGTACAAAGTTGCCTGCCACGGGAAGTGCATGCAGACGGAACGGTCAGCCTTTATGATGCAAATGACGAAGGACATCCCATTAAAATCGTATTTATGGGAGATGGTTTCACTGCAGAAGACTTGGTGGTGGGAGGCGCTTACGACCAGGCGATGGAAGAAGCCATTGCCGCATTCTTTTCCACAGAACCTTATCCAACTTACCGTCAATACTTTGCACCTTACATTGTCTATGCGGTTTCAGAAGAAAGGGGAATTTCCATAGCGAAAGACGCTTCCGCGGCAAATCCTGTTTACAATGATGAAAGAAATACCATCTTTAAAGTCCGAAAGACCCAAGGATACTCCACATTGATGAATGGCGACCTGAATAAAATATGGGAATATGCCCACAAGGTGCCTGGGCTGGAGGACACTAAGACTACCATCGTGGTGGTATCGAACTCCGACCCGTATGCCGGCACTTGCTACCACTATGGAGACGGACGTTCTATTTCGTTGATACCCATGAACAGAGATCTTAACCCTCCCGGGGGCTTCGACCACCTGATCACGCACGAAAGTGCAGGACACGGCTTCGGACGGCTGGCAGACGAATATACCGGAAACGGGATGATTCCGGAAAGCGAAATACAGACGTTGGAACAACACCACCGTGCCGGGCAATTCAAAAACGTCGTAACCACCCAAGATACCCTACAAGCCTATTGGAGACAACTCATCGGCATGGAAGGATATGAAAGTGTAGGCTTTTACGAAGGAGCATACCTGTATGCACAAGGCGTATGGCGGTGCGAAGAATATAGTTGCATGATTGATAACATTCACTATTTTAGCGTGGCATCACGCATGGCAATCGTAGAGCGAATCATGGGAATTATCGGAGAACCGTTCTACATTGAAAAATTCATGGAACTTGATAAACAACGGAAACCGACAGAAGAACAATTACAAGGCAGCTACACCATGCCGCTGATTTACGACTATCCCCCCGCAACGCCACCGGTGTTTGTAGAAGATTAAAAAACTATCGTCCAGAAAGGGGAAGTAGAGAGTTTTTCACCCTCCCCACTTGACGACTTCAAGAAAAAAGCTAACTTTGCAGAAATAAATAACCTTCAAGAACGATGAACAGCAAGAACATTTTACCATTCGCTTTGGCGGGCGTGGCGGGGATGAGCCTGCAAACTGCCATGGCACAAGAGAGAGACGAGCGGCCGAACATTATCCTTTTCCTCGTGGATGACATGGGATGGCAGGATACTTCAGAGCCGTTCTGGGACAGCGTGGTGCCACAGAACCGGATTTTCCACACGCCTAACATGGAACGCCTGGCGCGGCAAGGAATGAAATTCACGCATGCATACGCCTGTCCGGTGAGTTCGCCATCGCGCGTCAGCCTCATGACGGGAGCAAACGTGGCACAACATCAGGTGTCAAATTGGACGCTGGAACGCAATAAATCTACGGACGCACCCCATCGCACACTGGATTTCGGCACGTGGAACTACAATGGCATCACGCCGGAACAAGGCATAGAAAATGCTTTTTATGCCAAATGCTTGCCGCAAGTCCTGTCCGACAACGGCTACCTCACCATGATGGTCGGCAAAGCCCATTTCGGGGCGTTGACCACCCCTGCTGCCGACCCGCTGACCATCGGATTTGATTATAACATTGCCGGGCATGCTGCCGGAGCCATGGGCAGTTATCTCGGCGAGGAAAACTATGGCAACCGCGAGAAGGGGGGATACACGGAACCTTGGGGAGTACCCGACTTGGAAGCCTACCACGGCACGGATATGTTCCTGACCGAAGCCTTGACCCTCGAAGCCGCAAAGCTCATTGATACGGCGTTACAGCAAGAGAAACCTTTCTTCCTCTACATGAGCCACTACGCCGTGCATGCTCCATTCAAGGCAGACAAGCGGTTTATCCAGAAGTATTTAGACCGAGGCATGAGCCGAAACGAGGCTATGTATGCCGCCATTGTCGAAGGCATGGACAAGAGTTTGGGCGACTTGATGGATTTGACGGAAGAGCGAGGCATTGCCGACAACACCATCATCATTTTCATGAGTGACAATGGTGGCTATACCGTAGGCAGAGGCGGCGAGGCAGCCCAACGCAATTACCCATTGCGCGGCGGGAAAG
This sequence comes from uncultured Odoribacter sp., assembly GCA_944321145.1. GTDB lineage: Bacteria > Bacteroidota > Bacteroidia > Bacteroidales > Marinifilaceae > Odoribacter. The sequence continues at coordinate 34,906 of CALUKF010000027.1, forward strand.
GCTCTTGCTTCGAGGGAGGTATCCGCGAACCGCTGATTGTGTATTGGAACGGGGTAACGGAGGCTAATAGCGTGAATACAACGCCCGTCATCATCGAAGACTTCTTCCCCACTATCCTCGACATGGCAGGCATCCGGAAATACGATACCCCGCAACGCATCGACGGCAAAAGTTTCGTACCCAACTTGAAAAGCGGGAAAGGCAATGCCCAACGCACACTCTACTTCCACTACCCCAACTATTGGGGCGAATTCCGTGAAGATATCGGTGTGCCCCAAAGTGCCATCATCGAAGGCGACTGGAAGCTCGTGCATTATTACGAAAGCGGAAAAAACGAACTTTACAACTTAAAAGAAGATATCCACGAACGGCATGACCTAAGCGGCGAACCGGGCAATGCCAAGCGAGTACAGCGGCTGGCAAGCAAGCTCAGCGACTATTTGCGGAACTACGATGCCAATATGCCGTCGGAAAAAGCGACAGGGCAACGCTGCCCGTATCCGGACGGGAAATAATCCCATCCGTACTTCCCTTCGATATGCAGAGGAATAACAGCACACACATAATAATTAGAAAATATCCAAAAACACGTTACTTCCTCTGCATATTCTAAAAAATATATCTATCTTTGCAATCCGTTCTACAAACACAAGCATAAGATATAACAGCTTATGAACCGGACGATTGGAAAAGAAATATACATTAATCCAAACCCCACATGGGGATATAACTCTAATTAATTAAATATGAGCACGAAGTACGTTTACACATTTGGAGACGGAAAAGCCGAAGGCAAAGCAGATATGAGGAACCTCCTGGGTGGCAAAGGCGCCAACCTCGCAGAAATGAACCTCATCGGGCTGCCCGTTCCCGCAGGTTTCACCATCACGACTGAAGTCTGCACCATTTACAATCAACAAGGCAAAGAAGCCGTTGTCAAACTGATAGAAAATGACGTGAAAGCCGGTATCGCACACATGGAACGCATCATGAATGCGAAATTCGGTTCCAAGGGCGAAGCATTCCCCTTGATGGTTTCCGTCCGTTCCGGCGCACGCGTATCCATGCCGGGCATGATGGATACGGTGTTGAACTTGGGTTTGAACGACGACGCCGTAAAATTGCTGGCAGAAAAATCGGGCAATGCACGCTTCGCATGGGACTCTTACCGCCGCTTTATCCAAATGTATGGAGACGTAGTAATGGGCGTAGCTGCTGCCAAAGGCGAGCACAACCCCTTTGAAGTAGAGATTGACAAACTGAAAGAAGCCAAACATATCAAGAACGATACGGATTTCACCGTTGAGGATTTGCAGGTATTGGTTGAGAACTTCAAAAACGTAGTGAAGAGCCGTACCGGAAAAGACTTCCCGACCTGTCCGTGGGAGCAGTTGTGGGGAGCCATCTGCGCCGTATTCGATTCTTGGATGACCGAGCGCGCCGTGCTGTACCGCCAGCTGAACCAAATTCCCGAAGAATGGGGAACGGCAGTAAACGTACAGTCCATGGTATACGGAAACATGGGCAATAATTCCGCTACCGGCGTGGCATTCAGCCGTGACGCTGCTACCGGCGAAGACATCTTCAACGGAGAATACCTGATCAACGCACAGGGCGAAGACGTGGTTGCCGGCATCCGCACGCCGCAGGAAATCACCATCGAAGGCTCACGCCGTTGGGCAAAATTGCAAGGCATCAGCGAAGAGGAACGTGCAGCTAAATTCCCGTCCCTCGAAGAGGCTATGCCGGAAGCATACGCTGCCTTGAACGCTGTGCAGGAAAAATTGGAAAACCACTTCCACGATATGCAGGACATGGAGTTCACCATCCAGGACGGCAAGTTGTGGATGCTCCAGACCCGTAACGGGAAACGCACCGGCGCCGCCATGGTAAAGATGGCTGTAGACATGCTCAAACAAGGCATGATTGATGAAAAAACCGCCCTGTTGCGCCAAGAACCGGCAAAACTCGACGAGTTGTTGCACCCGGTATTCAACAAAGAAGCCCTGCGCGAAGCACATGTCATCACCAAAGGTCTGCCCGCTTCTCCGGGAGCTGCATGCGGACGTGTCGTATTCTTCGCTGACGAAGCAGAGGAATGGAAAAACCGCGGCGAGAAAGTCGTATTGGTACGTTTGGAAACTTCCCCCGAAGACCTGCGCGGTATGAATGTGGCAGAAGGTATCCTGACTGCCCGCGGAGGTATGACCTCACACGCTGCCGTTGTGGCACGCGGTATGGGTAAGTGCTGCGTATCAGGCGCCGGCGATGTCGTAGTTGACTACGCTAAACGCTTCTTCAGCGTGAACGGCAATGTAGTGAACGAAGGCGACTGGATTTCATTGAATGGTTCCACAGGCGAAGTTTACTTGGGCAAAGTGGAAACCGAGGACGCAACCCTCGATGAAGACTTTACCACCATCATGAACCTTGCCGAGAAATATACCCGCATGTACGTACGCACAAACGCCGATACCCCGCGTGATGCCCGCAAAGCTCGCGAATTTGGAGCCAAAGGCGTAGGCTTGTGCCGCACGGAACACATGTTCTTTGAAGGCAACCGCATTGACGCTATGCGCGAAATGATTCTTTCGGAAACAGTAGAAGGACGCCGTGAAGCCCTGAACAAAATCCTGCCGATGCAGCGCGGCGACTTTGAAGGCATTCTCGAAGCCATGAACGGCATGGGCGTAACCATCCGTTTGCTCGACCCGCCTTTGCATGAATTTACGCCCAACGAACCGGCATCCCAACAATACATGGCTCAAAAACTGGGTATTCCCGTAGAGCGCATCAAAGAGAAAGTAGACGCCCTCCACGAATTCAACCCCATGCTTGGGCACCGTGGTTGCCGTCTGGGCATCACCTATCCGGAAATCACCGAGATGCAGGCTCGCGCCATCATCGAAGCTGCTTGCAACTTGAAACTGCGTGGCTTAGACCCGCGTCCGGAAATCATGGTTCCGCTCGTTGGCACCATCAAAGAGCTTGAACAACAGGCTGGCATCATCCGCCGGGTGGCTGACCAAGTGTTCGAAGAAAAAGGCGTGAAAGTAGATTACATGGTCGGCACCATGATTGAAATCCCACGCGCAGCCATTACCGCAGACCAAATTGCTACGGTGGCAGAGTTCTTCTCATTTGGTACAAACGACTTGACGCAGATGACCTTCGGTTATTCACGCGACGATGCCGGGAAATTCCTGCCGGAATACATCCGCAAAGGCATCCTGAAGACCGACCCGTTTGCTGTGCTTGACCAGCAAGGTGTGGGACGTCTCGTAGAAATGGGTGTAAAACTCGGTCGCAGCACGAACCCCGACCTGAAAGTCGGCATCTGCGGCGAACATGGAGGCGAACCCTCATCCGTTATTTTCTGTGACTCTGTCGGCATGAACTATGTCAGCTGCTCACCGTTCCGCGTGCCCATCGCACGGGTAGCTGCGGCGCAGGCTGCTGTAGAGGACACTCTCTAAGATTAGAAGTCCTCAGGCAGAATAGCAATTAAGATTTGTATCAGGCTGTAATCTACCGATTTACACGGTGATTACAGCCTGAGTTGCGTTTAGGCGGTTCGTGCAGTTGACATCAAAAAATGAGCCAAATGAGCGTATTTGT
>CALUKF010000028.1 GCA_944321145.1 uncultured Odoribacter sp.
ATGAGCGTACTCGCACGGCTGAACTTATACGACCGATTCTGCGTGGCAGGGATATTAAGAGGTATGGATACGACTGGTCAAACTTATGGCTAATCAATACCCACAATGGTATAAAAGGCAAGCTACCTCGCATTCATATTGAAGATTATCCTGCAGTTAAAGCTCATTTAGACCAATATTGGGATAAAATCTCAAAAAGAGCAGATAAAGGTGATACTCCATATAATCTTAGGAATTGCGCTTATTTGGAGGATTTCTTTAAGCCAAAAATGTTATATATGGAAATACAAACAGATAATCCCAATGAAGGTTATCCTTTCCCTTGTTTTTCATATGATACTAATAATTCTATTGTACTGAATACTGCGTATATAATGTGTAGTGATACAATTGATATTCGTTACGTTTTAGGCATCTTAAATTCATCTGTAGGGCGTATTATTGCAAGGCTATATGTAACCCAGTTGCAAGAAAGGCAATTCCGTATGTTGGCTCAATATATATCAAAATTTCCCATTCCTATAATTGAGGATAAAAGAAAAGATGAACTTATTGAATATGTACAGAAATGCTTTAAAGATCGCTCTGATTATGATACTTTTATAAATGAAATTGTTTATCAAATATATGGATTTAATAATTTGGAAATAAATCACATAGAACATTTGATATAGTAATAAAATACGGTCGGTAAATTTATTTCTACCGACCGTATATTTTATATTTGACTATTTATATATAAAATTTCATCTTTAGTAAATCCATATGATGTAAAAATATCCTTGTCTATTTCATCATCAGACGCATTAATATTCACATTTGTGTTTAGTGGAACAGGAAATTTTATAAGAGACTGAATATTTAGCATAATATCTCCTGCGCCTGTTGTATCGCTATTCTTGTAAATGTAGTATGTGCCAACTTTACTGCATAAGTATGATAATATTATCTCATTAGATTCCCCTGCCGAAATAAAACTCGCAGGCGCCGTTAAAAAGATTCCACCATCAACCAATGAAAATGCCAATTTCCTTCCAACAGCTTTCCAACATATTTTTGGCTTATAAAATAAGTCCCAATAACTGATACTATCCTGAGTTTCAAACCATTTATTATTAGTTTTTTTGCGTGATTTTATTTTCTCTCCATTAACTATATGTGTTTTCCCTGTCTGTTCCAGTCGCTCCATACCAAAAGATAGAAGATGTTTTTTTACCGCTGGGTACATTTCGATGTCATAGTGGCGAGAAGGGAAAGTGGCAATAAGGTATAAGCCAGCCCAGTCGTATCCATACCTCTTAATATCCCTGCCACGCAGAATCGGTCGTATAAGTTCAGCCGTGCGAGTACGCTCATCTTCAGTCTGACAATTAGCCAATATCTCATTGCGCTTTTCTGTGCTGATGATAAACGCATCGTTAAATCCCGTTTTGATACCATAGTTGATTTGGATATCCCAATCTTTAAGAGGTGTACCCACTGCTTCAATCTTCCGTTTGATACTTTGTTCTATGGGCGAGAGTATCACCCACGAGTCTGAGTTGTTGAAGTCACATTCCGACCCATTCTGCTGCACAAATACGCTCTTTTTCATACTGTCAAGAACTGCTTAATAAAACGGTCGAGCGTATTTCTATCAACCTTACAAATTTTTGCAATCTTGCGCTTTGATACATTGGCTTTCAAAAGTTCGCGTATAAGATTTTCTTTTCCATACAATTTATATTTATCTGGTGAGCTTTTCCTACCTTTCGGGCGTCCCAATATAATACCCTCCGCTTTCTTCCTCGCCAAAGCCTCCTTTGTCCGCTGACTAATTAAGTTACGTTCAATCTCGGCAGATAATCCGAAAGCAAAGGCAAGCACTTTACTCTGTATGTCTTCTCCCAGCCGATAATTATCTTTTATAGTCCAGACTCTGCATTCTTTAGTCATGCAAATATTCAAAATTTCCATAATCATAAAAAGATTACGTCCTAACCGAGATAATTCGGCACAAATAATAAGGTCATCTTTCTGTATTTGTTTCAATAACTTGCCTAATTCACGCTTATTATATGATTTTGTACCGCTAATGGTCTCTTCTATCCAACCATCAATCCTCAAATTATTGCATTCACAAAACTTATTAATTTCAAAACGTTGATTTTCAACTGTCTGTTTATCGCTACTTACTCTGATATATCCATAAATCATAATTCTAATAGTTACAAATTTAACTGCAAAGATTATACTTCCTACTCAAAGTTTGAATATGCTTAAAAAGCATCCTTTATTCATAGTATCATTCAACTACAAAACTAATATTACCAACAAAATCTATATTTTCAATTATCTAATAAACAGGATATTACACACATCGCTTTTTCACAAATCAAACCAACAACATATCAAAATCTAACAAACAACATATCAATAACATAAAGCAAGCAACTCCATTTCATCTTCATTTCATATCCGTTTTATAAGCGTTTTAAAATGAAAATAAAATGGAATTATTCTGAAAATAAAATCAAAACGGCTGTTTTGGGTTGTATATTTGCAGTGGAGGGGATGAAGAGAGGAGAGTGATTAACGATGAACGATGAATGATTAACGAAAAAAGGGAGGAAAGTTTTATGGAACTGATGAATGACATGAATTACAGGGGGAAGATGGGAAAGTTGGTGTATTACACGATGAACGGGAAGACATTTGTGCGGAGGGTGAGGATTCCGGGGAAGAAGCGGAAACCGCGGACGACGAAGCAAAAGGAGCTGTCGGGAAGGTTCGGGATGGCGCAAAAGATGTATTCGTTCTACCGGGAAACCATATCGCCGGACATCTGGCGGCTGGCTGGCAAAGCGGTCGGGAGAAGGGGAAACATGCTGTTTGTGTCGGTGAACAGCGGGTGCTTTGAGGCAGACATGGGGATTGCGTCGCCGGAGACGTTCCGGTTCTCGGAGGGGGAATTGCTGCTGCCGTGGGGGATGCAGGTGGAGGCGCTGGGTAGCGGGCGTTTCCGGGTAACATGGACGGACGAACGGGAATTGGCAACGGCGGCTGCGAACGACCGGCTGAAGGTCGGGGTGTTTTACCCGGGTACGCCCAAAGGGGTGTATTGGGCAGAGGACATGTCGGGTACGCGCGGGGACGGATGCGGCGAGTTCCGCATAGATACCAATTTGGATGCAGAAGCGCATGTGTACCTGTTTTTTGCACGGGAAGACGGGAGCGCCTACTCGCCATCCATGCATTTCCGATTAACGATGAACGATTAACGAAAGGGAAATGATTTTTTAATTTAGGGGAGAAAGCGTATTTTTGCAAGCACGCACCCCCAAATAAGGGAGCAAGACATCGTTATAAAACCAAAACTTAGCAACAAAATGGAAGGGACGCAATACAACACTTTGAATGAACAACAAGACAGAGCCATGTTCGTATCGTTCTGCATAGAACAATATGCCAAAGCCAAAGGCATGAAAGCAGAAGATGTAGTGAATCTGTTTGAGCAATATGGGATAGCGGAGCATTTCTGCGAGTTTTACGATGTGCTCCACACACAAGGTCACCGCTGGCTAATTGAAGAAATCGATGAAATGATAAACGACAGAAAGAAATGAGCAAGGTATACCATGGAAGCATAGAGGTCGTAGAGAATCCGGAAATACGCCAACCGAACCGTTCACTTGACTATGGGCATGGGTTCTATGCCACAACCTCTTACGCCCAGGCAAAGAAGTTGACGGAACGGAGGATGAAAGACAAAGGAGTGCCCGTAGGCTATGTGAATGTATATGAATTGGACGATGAGGCTGTAAAGCGTATGAAATTTCTCAAGTTTGAAAACCCCACGGAAGAATGGGTGGACTTTGTGATGAAAAACCGCACCATGCGAGATTTCACCCACGATTATGACATTGTGTATGGTCCGGTAGCAAACGATAATGTCTATACCCAATTCACACTCTATGAAGGGGGCATCATCAGTATGCCGACCCTTATTCAAGAATTGAAAACCTACAAGCTGGTAGACCAATATCTTTTCCACACGGAGAAGTCGCTGCTTGCCATTGCATTTATTGAAGCAAAGGAGATAAAATTATGAGTGCCCCTATAACCCAAGAAAACCTGTATCTGCTGCTGCCTGTCAAGATTGGATGGCTTGCCCAATGGCTTTCAGAAGACAAGGGCATAAGCCTTGCAGATGCAATAAACCGCATTTATCATTCGCAGCTATATAAGAAATTGGCAACCGAGAGCACCAAATATTGGCATTTGGGACCTGTAGATTTATATGAAGAGCTGAAGATTGAATTATAAAGCAGATAAGTTATTAACGACAAAGAAAATTGAAATGAGCAGGGGCAAATAAGTTTTGAATTTCGGGAAGAAAGCGTATTTTTGCACCCATATACATTTTTGAAAGATGCGACATTATGATTATATTATAGCAGGAAGCGGGCTTGCGGGCTTGTATGCGGCGTATCACGCTGCGGAGCACGGGAAGGTTGCACTGGTGACGAAAGCCGGGCTGACGGAGAGCAATTCGTATTTCGCGCAGGGCGGGATTGCCGCCGTGACGGATGAACATGATGCGCCGGCATTGCATTTTGAGGATACGATTACGGCTGGACGGGGATTGTGCGATTATCCGGCAGTGGATATCTTGGTGAACGAGGGACCGCAACGTATCCGGGAACTGATTGAAGCGGGAATGCACTTCGACATGGAGGACGGAAGCCTTGCCCTCGGGCTGGAGGGAGGACACCACCACAAGCGTATCCTCCACGCGGGAGGGGACGCCACGGGGCGGATGGTGACGAGTTTCATGATTAGCCAAGTCATCAATAACCCGCACATTGATGTGTATGAGAACCGGGCGGTCATCGGGCTGCTGGAAGCGGAGGGACGGTGTTACGGGGTGCGGACGTGGGATTTGGTGAACCAGGAGGAGGATATTTTCGTGGCGCCGCATACGTTCCTGACCTTGGGGGGCACGTCGGCGATTTACAAGCGGACAACAAACCCCCACACGACCATCGGGGACGGGATTGCGCTGGCATACGAGGCGGGGTGTGAGATTGCGGACATGGAGTTTATCCAGTTCCACCCGTCGGCATTGTACACGCAGTCGGAGGAGGCTTTTTTGATTAGCGAGGCGGTGCGCGGCGAAGGGGCTTGGCTGATTAACCAGCAGGGGGAACGGTTTATGCCTGCCATCCACGAACTGGCGGAACTGGCGCCGAGGGATGTGGTGGCGCAGTCGATTTACCGGGAGATGCAAAAGCATGGAGACGAATATGTGTGGCTGTCGCTGAAGCATTTGGATGCGGGGATGATACGGCGGCGGTTTCCGAATATATATGAAAAGTGCCGGGAATATGGATATGATTTGTGCGACCGGATTCCGGTGGCACCGGCAGCGCATTATATGGTGGGCGGCGTGCGGACGGACTTGAACGGACAGACGAACATCCGGAACCTGTATATCGTGGGGGAATTGGCATCCTCGGGGATTATGGGGGCAAACCGGTTGGCTTCCAATTCGCTGATTGAGTGCCTGGTGTTCGGGAAACGGGCAATCGAGGCTTCGCTGGCAAACGGGGAGGCAGGAGATGTGCCGGCGTTTGAACCGCAATACCATGCCAATTTGGCAAACGCGCCGGCTTACATCCGGCTGAAGCAGGACGTGGCACAACTGATGACGTCGCATGCGGGGATTGTACGCCGTGCAGAATGGCTGGAGGAAGGATTGCGGAAGTTGAAGCAATTGGAGAAAGGAGCACCACGGGAGAAGGACGAGTATTATACGCTGGCAAGCCGGAACCTGCTGACAGTTGCGCGGTTGATTATCCAATCCGCCCTTTACCGGCAGGAAAGCCGGGGCGGGCATTTCCGGGAGGATTTTCCGGAGAGCGACGATGCGTACGTGTGCCACATTGTGCAACAGAAAGGAAAGGCTATACGGACAGCACCGATTAAGACGAATATTACACATTAACAATATAGAAAGAGATGGAATACGAGAATTTGATTGACAGGCTGATTGACCTTGCCATTGAAGAAGATATCGCTACGGGAGACGTGACGACGGAGTCGATTATCCCCGCCCATTCGCGCGCCGTGGCAGAGATGAAAATGAAAGCAGACGGGGTGATTTCCGGACTGGAGGTTGCCCGGCGGGTGTATGAACGTTTTGAGAAAGACATCGTGTGGGACGCGAAGGTGAAGGACGGCGACCGGGTGAAACGGGGGGACGTGATTCTGCGCATTGAGGCAAGTTACCGTTGCCTGCTGTTGGGCGAACGGTTGTCGCTGAACATCCTGCAACGCATGGCGGGCATCGCAACGGAGACGGCACGGTATGTGGCAGAACTGGCTGGGACGCACACGCAACTTTTGGATACGCGGAAAACCGCACCGGGCATGCGGGTGCTGGACAAGATGGCAGTGAAAGACGGCGGGGGAATGAACCACCGGATGGGGCTGTATGACATGGTCATGATTAAGGACAACCACATCAAGGTGGCAGGCGGCATCACACAGGCAGTGAACGCCGTGCGGGCGCATATCCCGGCGGGCATGAAAATCGAAGTGGAGACGACGAACCTGGAGGAAGTGCGCGAGGCACTGGCTACCGGTGCGGACATCATCATGCTGGACAATATGGACACCGCAAGCATGGCGGAGGCAGTCAAGCTCATCGGCGGACGGGCAAAGACAGAGGCGTCGGGAAATATGAGTATCCCACGGCTAAAGGAAGTTGCCGCGACAGGGGTGGATTATATCAGCGTGGGGGCATTGACGCATTCAGTAACGGCATTGGATATTTCAATGCTGATAAGATGAACGATTAATGATGAACGATTAACGAATAATAATTAACAATTAGAAATTATGAGAATAGGGAGGTTTTTATTTTTGGCATTAGTGGCAGCAAGTTTTGTGGCTTGCAACGATGATGATGATTCAGGGAAAACGGCTACGGAAAAGGCATTGATTACGAAGTTATACTCCTATAGTGCAGAGGAGCCTGAGCAGAGCGTTTCAGAAGAAACACTAACGTATGACAGTCAAGGACGATTGACAAAATGGAATCAGAAGAACACGGCTAATGGCGAGCTTTTGATAGAAAGGACAGCGACCTATACGTATGGCGACGGGACTATAAGTGTAGCATTAGCAGGTGCTGATACCTATGAAGTGCAATTAGACAAAGAAGGACGCGCATCCCGTGTAGAAAGGAATGGGGATGTCATCACAATGACTTATGACGAAGAAGGACATTTGGTGCGGATGGAAAACGCTCAGGGCAATTGGGAGGAGTATGTGTGGGAAAATGGCAATTTGACCGAGTGGCGTTCCGGCGACAAGACAGGAGAGCAAAACGCAGGGACTTATGTATATGATGAAAGTTTGAAAAATTGGGGAAATTTTGATTTGAAGAATGACATCCGCTGGTACCGGGAACTGCTGCTTGCCGGATTATTGGGCGAGCAAAGCAAGAATTTGATAAAGACAGAAGAAGGAAGCATGGTATCTGATTATACCTATGAATTGGATGCCAAAGGACGTGCCGTAAAAATGACCGTCTCAAACGAGGAGACAGGCACGTCAATCACAGAGATAACCTATGCAGACTAAAGATTAGCAAGGGAATGAGGGAATTGAGATTACCGGCGATGATGGCGGGGCTGGGATGCCTGGCAGCGGGAGGAGCGGTGGCGCAGGGGCAGCAACCCCACGTAGTGTTGATTATGGCGGATGATATGGGGTTTTCTGACCTGAGCTGTTATGGCGGGGAGATACCCACTCCCCATATTGACAGCCTGGCGGAACAAGGTGTGCGCTTCACGCAGATGAAGAACACGGGCAGAAGTTGCCCGACACGGGCGTGCCTGCTGACAGGGCAATACCAGCACACGGTGGGCATGGGCTGGATGACGGCAGTGGACGAGCACCGTCCGGGATACCGGGGAGAAGTCTCTACCTCCTACCCCATGATTGCCGAAGTGATGAAGGCTCAAGGCTACCGCACTTACATGAGCGGGAAATGGCATGCAACTTTGCAGGCACATAATCAACAGCCCAACGGGACTTACCCGACACAACGGGGTTTTGAGCGTTATTACGGCAGCCTGGAAGGTGGCGGAAGTTATTACGAACCGAAGCCCTTGTATAATGACTTGACCCGCATCACAGAGGTACCGGATGACTATTATTATACCACAGCGATAACAGATTCGGCAGTGTGTTTCGTGCAACGGCACAAGGTAGAAGAACCGATGTTCCTGTATATTGCACATTATGCCCCTCACCTACCCTTGCAGGCTCCGGCAGAACGTATCGGGAAATACCGGGATGTATATGCGAAGGGATACGATGTATTGCGAAAGGAACGGTTTGAGCGGCAGCAAGAGATGGGCATCGTGCCGGAAGGGATGGAATTGCCGGTTTATCAAAAAGAGTTTGGCGGAAAGCGTCCGGCATGGACGGAACTGAGCCGGGAGCAGCAAGAGCAATGGATTCGGGACATGTCGACCTATGCGGCAATGATTGAGGTGATGGACGAGGGGATTGGCGAGGTGGTCGCTGCCCTTCGGGAAAAAGGGATGCTTGAAAACACCGTGTTCCTGTTCTTGAGCGATAATGGCGCGAGCAGCGAAAACGGGTTTATCGGGCAACTGATGGCAGACTTGAACAACACGCCTTACCGGAGTTACAAGCAATGGTGCTTTCAAGGCGGAACGAGCACTCCGTTTATCCTTTGTTACGGCAATTCTGCAAAGAACCGGCTGCAAGGACAATTCTGCACCCAGACGGGGCATGTCATCGACATCCTGCCGACCTGCTTAGAGTTGGCAGGTGCTGGAAAAGATGCCTTGAAGCCGTTTCCGGGGAAAAGTTTGGTGCGGGCGGCACGAGGAGGAAAGACGCAAGACCGGGTGCTCTATTTCGAGCATCAAGGCTCGTGCGCCATCATTGACGGGCATTGGAAACTGGTGCGCGACAACCGACGGGCATCCTGGGAATTGATTGACCTGGAGAAAGACCCCTTTGAAACACACAACCTTGCGGAAGAATACCCCGAGAAAGTGCAGCAACTGGAAGCGAAATGGAACACCTGGGCAGAAGCCAACCATGTGCTGCCGCTGGAAGATATGCCTTGGGGAAAACGCATTGATTATTACAACGGGCAACAACAATAAATATTTTTATTAACTTTGGCTCCACAAAGAAGAATGATATGACAACAAGGGAAATCACAGATAGAATCCGACAATTGAAGGAAGAAAAGCACGCCGTTATCCTGGCACATTATTACACGCGACCTGAAATACAGGACATTGCCGACTACTTGGGCGATTCCTTAGGGTTGTCGCAAGAAGCAGGAAAAACGGATGCGGAAATCATTGTTTTTTGCGGCGTGCATTTCATGGCGGAGACGGCTGCCATTATTTCGCCGGAAAAGAAAGTGCTCATCCCGGTGCTGGGAGCCGGTTGCTCATTGGCAGAAAGCATCACGGGTGAAGATTTAAGGCAGTGGAAAGAAACCCATCCGGACGGCATTGTGGTAAGTTATGTGAATACGACGGCGGACGTGAAGGCGTGGACGGACGTGTGTTGCACGTCGGCAAACGCCCTGAAGGTGGTGGAAAGCCTGCCAAAGGACAAGCAAATATTATTCGTTCCGGACAAGAATTTGGGGGCGTGGATTATGAAGAAAACGGGACGGCAGTTGGAATTGTGGGACGGGAATTGCTGTGTGCACCAACGTATCACGGCAGAAATGATTTTGGAAAAACACGAGGCTTATCCCGAAGCGGACATCCTGATTCATCCGGAATGCGCCTGCGCAAGCGACGAGCGCATCCTGAACTTGCCGGAGGCTTATTTGTACTCAACGGCGGGAATGGTGAAACATGCCGCCCAATCGGGCAAACGGCAATTTGTCATTGCCACGGAAACCGGCACATTGCACAAATTGGAACAGGACAATCCCGGCAAGGAATTTATCCCCCTCCACCCGGAGACAATTTGCAGGGAAATGAAGAAAGTGACATTAGAGAAAGTGCTGGAAGCCTTGGAGAAGGAACAACATTTGGTAGAAATACCGGAAGATATTAGAAAAAAGGCATTATTACCGATAGAAAGAATGATGAAAATCTCTTAAAACAACAGAATATGAATATCTCGCTAAATTGGCTGAAAGAATACCTGAAAACAGACTTAAGCGTTGAAGAAATCTGTGCCATCCTGACTTCCATTGGTTTGGAAGTGGGAGGATACGAAAAATATGAATCCATTCGTGGGGGACTGAAGGGTTTGGTCATTGGAGAAGTGAAGACTTGTGAGCCGCATCCGGATTCCGACCACCTGCACTTGACCACCGTAGACTTGGGTGACGGACGCCTCACCCCCATCGTGTGCGGTGCGCCGAATGTAGCCGCCGGGCAGAAGGTAGTTGTTGCAACTATCGGAACGGTGCTTTACGACGGCGACAAAGAGTTTACCATCAAGAAGTCGAAAATTCGGGGCAAGGAATCCGAAGGCATGATTTGCGCTGAAGACGAAATCGGCATCGGACACGACCACAACGGCATCATCGTCCTGCCCGACGACGTAAAAGTCGGTACTCCGGCAGCAGATTATTACCACATCACGGAGGATTATACCATCGAAGCAGACATCACGCCCAACCGGGTGGATGGAGCTTCACACATAGGCGTGGCGAGAGACCTCGCCGCTTACTTGAGCCAAAAGCAAGAGATTCGCTATACCTTGCCGCCGGTAGATGGTTTCAAGGTAGACAGTAATACAGCAGGCTTGACCATTGAAGTGCAACGCCCGGAGGCTTGCATCCGTTATGCGGGCATCTGCATTGAAGGCGTGAAAGTGCAGGAATCACCGGAATGGCTACAGACACGCTTGAAAGCCATCGGGCACAACCCCATCAATAATGTGGTGGACGTGACAAACTTCATCCTCTTTGAATTGGGACAGCCGCTGCACGCATTCAATAAAGACAAAATCAAAGGGAACAAAGTGATTGTGCGGAGCTTCCCGACAGGCACAAAGTTCACGACGCTGGACGGAGTGGAAAGGTCATTGGACGAGAACGACCTGATGATTTGCAACACAGAGGAACCCATGTGTATCGCAGGCGTGTTCGGTGGTCTCGACAGTGGAATTACTGAAGAGACGACCAACGTATTCTTGGAAAGCGCCTGTTTCGACCCCGTATTTGTGCGCAAAACGGCACGCCGGCACGGATTGAGCACAGACGCATCCTTCCGTTATGAGCGGGGTACCGACCCGAACATCGTCATCTATGCACTGAAACGGGCAGCCATGCTAATTCAGGAAGTTGGCGGCGGACGCATCACTTCGGACATCATCGACATTTACCCCAAACCGGTGGAAGATTTTGAAGTGAAACTCCAATATGCGCACGTAGACCGGCTGATTGGGAAAGCCCTCCCCCACGAGACAATCAAAAAGATATTGACAGCTTTGGAAATCAAGATTGTGGAGGAAAACGAAGAAAACCTATTGCTGCACGTTCCGCCCTACCGGGTAGACGTGAAACGGGAGGCAGACGTGATTGAAGACATTCTGCGCATTTATGGTTTCAACAACATCGAAGTGCCGGCAAGCGTGCGCTCCACGCTCAGTTATGTGGAGAAGCCCGATGATTTCCGCATGAAGAACTTGGTTTCCGACCTTTTGACAGCCAATGGCTTCCACGAAATCATGAACAATTCCCTGACCAAAGCGGCATACTACGAGCAAATGGATGCCTACCAGGCAGAAGAAAGCGTGAAACTGCTCAATCCGCTCAGTTCAGACTTGAACGTGCTTCGCCAGAGCCTTTTGTTCGGCGGTTTGGAAAGCATTGCACGTAATGTGAACCACAAGCGCCCTGACCTGCGTTTGTATGAATTCGGCAAAGCCTATAGCTTTCACCAGAAAGAGGTCGAGAATCACCTGAAGCAATATCATGAAGAAGACCGGTTGGCACTCTTCATCACAGGCGAAAAATCCCCTGCCTCTTGGAACAACAAAGCAGCGCGAAGCGATTTCTTCACCCTGAAAGGCTACGTGGAAATGATATTGGCGCGTCTGGGCATCCAGGCAGAATACCTGAACGTAGAAGAGACAGACACGGACATTTGCCGCGAAGGGCTGACTTACACACGCAACGGCAAACATTTAGTCTCGTTCGGGATTGTAAGCCGGAAAGCATTGAAATTGGCAGAAGTAGAGCAGGAAGTTTTCTATGCGGAATTCTCATGGGAAAACCTGTTGCGGGCAGTGAAAGAACAGAAAATCACGTTCCGCCCCTTGCCTAAATTCCCGGCAGTGAAACGCGACTTGGCATTGCTGCTCGACAAAAAAACGACTTTCAAAGAAGTGCGCGACATCGCCATGCGGACAGAAAAGGGACTCTTGAAGTCCGTCACGCTCTTTGACGTGTACGAAGGAGAGAAACTGGGTGAAGGCAAAAAGTCGTATGCTGTAAGCTTCTTGTTGCAGAACGAAGAAGGCACCCTCACCGACAAACAGATTGACAAAATCATGAACAAACTGATGGGGGCTTACAAGCATCTGTTGAACGCCGAAATCCGTTAAGGCATGAACAGCAAACTATATCCGCTCGGGCTTGCTCTCGGAGGCGGCGGAGCAAGAGGATTCGCCCATTTAGGCGTGGCGCAGGCATTGGCAGAAGCCGGTCTGCGCCCCGACATCATATCCGGCACCAGCGCAGGCTCCATTGTGGGAGCCATGCTGGCATCCGGTCATACGCCATTGGAATGCATGGAACTGTTTGCCCACATGAAAATGAGACATTTGGCAAAGCCCGCCGTGTCACGGAAAGGTTTCCTCGAATACAGCCACCTCGAAGAGGAGTTGGGGACATTCATCGGCGTAAGGACATTCGAGGAACTGAAAATCCCGTTAGTCGTCACGGCAAGCGACATGAACACCGCGCAACCGGTACATTTCCGGACAGGCGAGCTTCTCCCCTGCATCATCGCCTCGTGCTCCATTCCCGTGGTTTTCGTGCCACGCGAGATTAACGGCAAAGAATACGTCGACGGAGGCGTCTTCATGAACGTGCCCGTCCGCCCCATACGTCCGGCATGCCGACACGTCATTGCAGTAGATATCAACTCCTTCGACACGACAGAGCGCATCCCGAACATGTTACGGATGGCTATACGGGCATTCCACATCTGCCTGGCACGAAACACAGACATTGACCACAGCATGGCAGACCGCGTCATCGAGCCCGAAAACCTCACCCGCTTCGGCATCTTCGACATCGAGCACTACCAAGACATCTTCAACGCCGGCTACCAAGCTGCCAAACACATGCTGGAGGTGGAGCCATTAAATTGACGAATACTAGGAATTATAAAAAGAAAGATTTACATTTGCTTTACTAAAGGAGGACATCAATATGAATACAATCACATCCGTTGACAATTTATGGAACCAATTCTTAGCACTCAGCAGAGATAAGCAAAAATGGCTTGCCAACAAAATATATGAACACATCGAGCAAGAAGAGAAAGAACCTCTTCCCCCTTATACAATCGAGGAAATAAATTCTTGGCTTGACGAAAGTGAAGTTGATGCAGAAATAGGAAGAAGCTACACTTGCGCAGAAACAAAGCATTTTTTAGAAAGCAAACATCCTTGGCTATGCAAGTGATATGGAATAAAAAAGCCATCGAACAACTTGATGACATTCTAGAATTTAGCAGAAAAGAATTTGGCGAACGTATCGCACAAAAACTTTATGTACATTTCATGAATTACGACTCATTATTAACTCACAATCCTCTATTGGGCATTGTAGAACCATTATTGCTTAATCGTAAATTAACATACCGAAGTATCGTTATACACAAACGTTTCAAAATGGTGTATTATTTTCGTGAAAGTTCCCAAAGCCTGCATATTGCTGCTATTTGGGATACTCGTCGAGAACCACGCAATCAAGCTCGCAATTTAAAATGAACAACCACATCTAATTGATTTTTTTTATCTTTACACATAACAAACATCATATTCATGGAAAAAACAGTATTTATTACAGGCGGTTCCACGGGAATCGGCGCAGCGAGTGTGAAAAAATTCATCCAACAGGGATGGAAAGTCGGATTTATGGATATTAACAAAGAAGCGGCAACGGCGTTGATTGCCGAGGTAAACCAACCGGAAAGGCTGCTCTTCACAGAAGGGAACACCCGCAACCGGGCAGACATCCACCGGGCAGTGGAAGCCACCGTGCAGACGTTCGGCAGCCTGAACAGCGTCATTGCCAATGCAGGCATCCACCGGAGCAATACACTCTTGGACATTACGGATGAAGAACTCGACCTGATGATTCAGACCAATATTTACGGCACTGTCAACACCCTTCGCGAAGCCGTCCCCCACCTCATCGAAGCCGGAGGCGGAACGGTTGTCATTAATGCTTCTGACCAATGGTTTGTCGGAAAAGCGCACAGTTTTGCCTATGGGCTGACCAAAGGGGCACTCGGGCAAATCACCCGCAGCCTTTCCATCGACTTAGGTCCTAAAAACATACGGGTAAATGCCGTGTGCGCAGGCACCATCCACACACCGCTGGTAGACAATCTGTTCCAAAAGTTTGCAGAAGTAAACCACTGCAGCATTGACGATTATTGGCGGGAGGAAAATGCCCTGTATGCCCGCGGTTCCGTAGGTAAACCGGAAGAGGTGGCAGAAATGATTTATTTCCTGGCATCCGATGCCTCCAGTTTCTGCACAGGAGGTCATTACCTGGTAGACGGTGGGTTGGTTGCACACTGATACCCAGTCGGAAAGACTTTAAGATAACACACGGGGAAACTCCGTACAGACCGCATACAGACGCCGGTGAGACTGCGCCTTTTTCGCGTATATTTTCCGTGTTTTCTCCGTTCTTTCCCCGTTTCGGAACGGAGAAAATACAGGAAAAATTCAGAGAACATCCAGGAGAAGGCGGGAGTCTCCCGGTAGTTTGTATGCGGTCTGTACGAAGTCTCCCCTTGGAAAAACCGATTACGGTTTTTCCAAGGGGAGACAACTTTTATAGCATCAGGGAGAGGCAAATATCTCTCCTATTGCCGAGTATCCCTATAAAAAAATATTGGAGTACTCGAGAGAAGATATAAAAAAAGAAAACAGCAAGAAAACTACGGAAAATAATTTTCCAACGTTTGCCTTCGGATTGCAAAAAAGATTTTGTAACTTGGCGGCGGTAAAAACGAAAAACATAAAAACACTAAAAATTACGATATGGAGAAATGTATTTGCAGTCTGGAACCCAAAGCGATATGGGAAAATTTCTATAAACTGACACAGGTGCCCCGCCCCTCCCACCACGAGGAAAAGGCGCGGAAGTTCATGCTCGAATGGGCAAAGGAGAACAATATCGAGGCAATGATGGACGAAGCCGGCAACATCATCATGCGCAAGGAGGCGACTCCGGGCATGGAGAACCGCAAGGGCGTCATCCTGCAGGGACACCTCGACATGGTGCCGCAGAAGAACGAGGACACGAAGCATGATTTCGAGAACGACCCCATCCAGACGTGGATTGACGGCGAATGGGTGCGCGCAAAAGGCACGACGCTGGGCGCCGACAACGGCATGGGCGTGGCAGCAGGCATGGCTGTGCTGACGGCAACGGACATCCCGCACGGACCGCTGGAAGTGCTGATTACTGCCACGGAAGAGACGGGCATGGACGGCGCGAACGGGCTGAAGCCGGGCGTGCTGAAAGGCGACATCCTGCTGAACCTCGATTCGGAGACGGAGGGCGAATTGTACGTAGGTTGCGCCGGGGGTGTAGACTTTTCGGCAGCATTCCAATATACGAAAGAAGCCGTGCCTGCCGGCGTGAAGGCTTTCCGCTTGGCAGTGAAAGGACTGAAAGGCGGACACTCCGGCATGGACATCAACCTCGGACGGGGCAATTCCAACAAATTGTTGTTCCGTTTCCTGAAGAATTATGCACAGGAACTGAGCATACGGTTGTCAACGGTGCAGGGCGGCTCGCTGCGGAACGCCATTCCGCGTGAATCGTTCGCAACGGTAGTATTGCCTGCTGAGAATGCTGAGAAGTTGCAAGCCGCCGTACGCGAAGCTGAAGGCATTTACAAAGCTGAGTTGAGCGCAAAAGAGCCGACGCTGCAAGTGCTGGCAGAGGCTGCCGAGATGCCTGCATTCGTAATCAGCGAATGCCTGCAAGGACGGCTGACAAATGCGGTGTTGGCATGCCCGAACGGACCGGTGCGGATGATTGACTCAATGCCGGACACGGTGGAAACGTCGAACAATCTGGCAATTGTCGCTACGGAAGGGGATTGCATCACGGTGAAGAGCCTGCTGCGCTCGTCAGTAGAGACAGCCAAGGAAGCACTGGCACAGTCCATCCAGTCGGTATTCGAACTGGCAGGTGCCGACCGGATTGAGTTCACGGGCGGTTACCCGGGCTGGAAGCCGAATCCTGACTCTGCCATCCTGAAGGAGATGCAAGAGATATATGAGAAACTGTACGGCAAGAAGCCTGCCATCATGGCAATCCATGCCGGATTGGAGTGCGGCATCCTCGGCTCGAAGTATCCGAATTGGGACATGATTTCTTTCGGACCGACGCTCTGCTCGCCCCACTCGCCGGACGAACGGGTGAACATCGCTTCCGTAGGTAAATTCTGGGAATACTTAAAGGAAACACTGAAGGAGATTCCCGTGAAATAACAAGAAAAAAGTAGTTTTGTTTTCATGCAATGGACTGTTCGGCGGCGTAAGGCTGCCGGGCAGTTTTGTTTTAAATGTAAACCGCCATTTATATAAATGGCGGTTTACATTTATGGTAGGTTGGTTATAATGAGACGGTTTAATAGTCGAGCTGCTCACGGACGAAGTCGCCGGTGGTGTTAAACAGGAGTTCGAGGGGACGGCGGTCAGCATCGTAAATCTTCACGATGTAGCCGCCACGTTCATTCTCTATGCCGTAGATTTGGGCGTCAGGGTAGTTTTCAGTGAGGTAGACGCCTGCCTGCTCCGGAAGGATGGCGAGGGGAAGCCCAAGGAAAGTGCTCTCGACGTCAAGCCATTCGCCATTGCTGTTGAAGTCGATTTGCGTGCCGTCGGCAAGAAACACTTCGTAAGATTTAGTCCCGTCGTCCTTTTCACGGACAACACGGTCGACCTCAATGCCGGGAAAGTATTTCTCAATAAAGGCCTGTGCCGCTCCGGGCAGGCGGTCGTAGTCGATGTTTTTCTCTTCTTTGCAAGCGAAGAATACTGCGGAAATCAATCCGCACAACAGGATTTTCTGAAACATTTTTACCATAGTCATATCATTTTTATTTGTTATTTCGCGACAAAGGTAAACGGGAGATTCTGGCAGAAATCTAAAATAGGAAAACAATACAGAGAATTTTACCAATAAATTTTAGTAGTATAAACACTACCGTCCAATACGCATTTGCCATGTTTATGGCTTGCAGGGAAGAAAATATCTTTGTAAACAGTAATTTATGCATTTTATTGAACAACGGATATGCAGAAATTAAGTGAGAAATTAAAGCAAGACATCCATTATATCGAAAGCCTGAACAGTTGCATGAACTGCGGGGTGTGCACGGCTATTTGCCCGGCAGCGGAGTTCTATCGCTACGACCCGCGTGTCATTGTGGACACAGTGCAGAGGCAAGACGAAGAGGCATTGGAAACGCTGTTGAAATCGGAAACCATCTGGTATTGCGGCGAATGTATGTCCTGCAAAACACGCTGCCCGCGAAGCAATACGCCCGGCGGGGTCATCATGTCCCTGCGCAGGCTGTCGCAGGAAGAAGGGTATTTCACGGAATCTGAAAAAGGGCGGCAACAGTTTGCCTTGAAGCGGGTGCTGGGCAACAACATCCTGAACTACGGCTATTGCGTCACACCGGACGTGGTGCGCCCGGAAATGCATCCGGAACAGGGACCGGTGTGGGAATGGATTTACGAACACCGCGACGAGTTTTACGAGCGGGTGCATTCCAATTACCGCAAGGAAGGAGCAGGTGCCCTCCGCAAAGTGGACGACCAGACGATGAAGGAATTGCGCAGCATCTTTGAAGTGACCGGCGGAAAGGCATTCATGGACAACATCGAAAACTGCTCCGCTGAAAAGGCACAGGAGATGGGCATGGATATGGAAACTTATTTCCTGCACACGTATATGGACAACAACGACAATCACCAATAACGAGGAGGGGACAATGAATCTTGAAGCAAAACAACAGATTTGGAAAGAGTATCAAAAGGAAATCGCAGATGACCGGTATTATTATGCCCGGAGTTGCATCCGGCAAACATTCTTTCCCGGCTCGGAGTGGGCATATCTTGATATTCTGGGCAACCGTCTGGGCAAAACGGTATTCGACGACCCGCGCCACACAACCTGTACGGGAATCGGGTACCACTCGGACGTGGTGCCTGTCGAGACCATCATGACGGTCGTGGCACGCCACTTTGCCCTGATGACCGAAGCAGGCTTTGAGAACATCACGCCTTCGTGCATCACATCCTTTGGCATTTACACGGAAATCCTGCACACCTGGCAGGAGCATCCGGAAATCGAAGAACAGACGCACGAATACCTCTGGAAAGCCACCCGCCGGGAATTCAAGAAGCCCAAGAATCTGGCGCATACCTCGGACGTGATTTATAAATTCCGGCATGAGATTGCCGCCCAAAAGAAGCACGCCCTTGTGGATGTGCACACGGGGCGCCCCTTGCGGGTGGTCGACCACATCGGCTGCCATTATGCCAAAATGTTTCCGTCGAAAGGCATCGGCGGAGCGGAGTTCCCTGCCGTCCTGTCCGGCATGGTAACGGCATGGGGAGGAGAGCCTGTCGATTATCCGGAACGACGCCATTGCTGCGGGTTCGGATTCCGCAATTACCTGGTGCTTGCCAATCGGGGTTACTCCATTGCCAACTCTAAAAAGAAATTTGAATCCATGCAGCCCTACGAACCGGATTTCATCATCACGAATTGCCCGGGATGCGCCATGTTTCTCGACAAATGGCAATACACCATCAGCGAAATGGAAGGCACCACGTACGGAAAGGACGGCTACGGCATTCCCGTGCTGACATACGAGGAAGCCGCTGCCCTCGTCTTAGGCTATGACCCTTGGGAAATCGGACTGCAGATGCACCAAGTAAGCGTAGAACCGCTACTTGAAAAAATGGGCATCGCCTACGACCCGGATGCCAAATACCGCAATGCCCGTGGAGAAGACATGGGACGTCCGGCATGTCCCAATTACCTGAAAGTATAAATTTTATCTTTGAATCCCATGAATGTAATCATTATAGGCGCAGGAACAGCAGGTTGCGAGGCTGCATACCGTTTGGCAAAAGCAGGCTTCACCGTGGAATTGGTGGAAAAGGAATGCACGCCGGGCGGCAACCTGAACAATTGGTTCCA
This sequence comes from uncultured Odoribacter sp., assembly GCA_944321145.1. Lineage (GTDB taxonomy): Bacteria > Bacteroidota > Bacteroidia > Bacteroidales > Marinifilaceae > Odoribacter. The sequence goes on from CALUKF010000028.1 coordinate 19,493, forward strand.
ATTGTTCCCCGACCGGAAACAAGCCTCGGCGCTACGGCAATTATTACAGCAGCAGGTGGAACACCCCTCCATCCGTCTGCACACCGACACCGTGCCTGTCAAAATTGAGCGGCAGGATGCCCGCCATTATGCAATGGAATTAGACAACGGTGCCCGCCTGGAAGGCAACGCCCTGTTGGTCACAACCGGTTTCCGGACTTTCGACGCAAGCCGCAAGGAGGAATATGGTTACGGCATTTACGAAAATGTCATTACCTCCGTCGAGTTGGAGAACTATTTCGCCAATCGGCAAATTCTCACCTCCACAGGCAAACGCCCGGAGCGCATCGGGCTGATTCAATGTGTCGGCTCACGGGACGAAAAAATGTGCAATTTCCACTGCTCTAAAGTGTGCTGCATCACTGCGGTCAAGCAGGCGATGGAATTGCGCGAACTTTTGCCCGATGCAGAAATCCTATGCTTCTACATGGATATGCGGATGTTCGGACCGGGATACGAGGAAATGTACCGCGAAGCCCAGGAAAAATACAACATCAAGTTCGTACGCGGCAGGCTTTCCGAAGCCTCCGAAAACCAGGCAAAACAAGTAGTTGTCAAATGCGAGGACACCCTCGTGGGCAAACCCATGCGCATGACACTCGACCTCATGGTGCTGATGGTGGGCATGGAAGCCTCGGACGGCAGCCGATGGGTAGCAAAGGAACTGCAGTTGCCGCTCGCCCCCAACGGCTTTATCCAACCTGGCGACCCGCACTACGCAACCAACCGCACTGCGGTCGAAGGCGTATTTGTTGCCGGATGTGCCACTTCGCCCATGAATCTGACCGACACGCTCACCGATGCCCGTTCGGCAGCCCTCGCTATCGGAGAATTTTTAAACGGGAATGAACATTACAATTAGCCTATTACGACAATGAACAACATTTGGGGATTCACGATATCAAGCGCAAGGGTCATCGACTACGACAAAAACGACCGCTCATTTGCACAATACATGACCGACACAGTGCCCAGCAGCCAATTGTGCATCGGATGCGGAGGTTGCACGGCTACCTGTACTGCCGGCGCGCTCACAGACTTCAACATCCGCAAGCTCCAAATGCTGGTAAAAAGAGGCGAGAATCGCGAAGCCGGTGAACAAATGCACAAGTGCATGCTCTGCGGCAAATGCCTCTTGGTGTGTCCTCGCGGCGTAGACACCCGGCGTATGATTTTCGCCATGCTGAAATATATTGATAACCAAAAACTTTAACAATCATCATGTACTACGACCCTTTTGTATTGCCTTTCATGATCGGTTTGAATATCCTGTGTATTTACTTGGTGGTAACTTATGTCCGCTGGATACGCAGCTTTTCCCGTGCCGACAGGCATACAATCCTGAAAAACATGATTTCCATCAAAACGCTACGCGCCTGCAAAGAAATATTCTTGGAGAGTTTGGTGCATCACAAAATATACCGCACGAGTCCTTTCCTTGGCTACATGCACATGTGTTTCGGATTGGGATGGTTCCTGCTGATTGTTGTCGGAAAAATTGAATCACTGGTCTACCACACCAGCCTCTTCAATCCTCCCTACTTCGCCATTTTCTTCCGTTTCTTCCATCCGGCAAACGAAGCCTTTCCGCACAGCAATGTCTTCGCTTTCCTCATGGACTTGATACTGTTGATGATTCTGTCAGGCTTGGCATTGGCATGGTTCAAGCGTCTCTACTCCCGCCTGCTCGGCATGAAACGCACCACCCGCCACCGTCCCTTTGACCGCCTGATTCTCACCGTTCTCTGGCTCATCTTCCCCGTCCGCTTTCTGGCAGAGAGTTTCACGAGCGGCAGCCGTGGCGGCGGCAGTTTCCTGACCCACAGCGCAGGCGAATTTTTCGCCAGCTTCCTCCCTGTCGAAAGCTTGTCCTACCCGATGTGGTGGGTATACTCTTCGGTTTTAGGTATCTTCTTTCTTCTGCTCCCCTTCTCGCGTTACATGCACATCCCGACAGAAATGGTCTACATCTTCCTGAAAAACTGGGGCGTAAAGCAAGGAAGGAAATTCACCGCTATCAGTAAATTCCAACTCTATGCCTGCTCGCGTTGCGGCATTTGCATCGACCAGTGCCAGTTGGGCAGTTCCCTGGGACTGACAACCACCCAGCCGGTCTATTTCCTGAAAAAAATACGCCACCATGAAGATTACAGCCAAGAGATTGACAATTGCCTCATGTGCGGGCGTTGTGAAAATGCCTGTCCTGTAGATTTACATCTGAACTTGCTGCGACTCAGCCAGCGGAAAGACTACACGCACATCACAAAAAACACCTATACCTATATTCCCGCACCCCGCATACCCAAAGCACGTGTCGCTTATTTCGCCGGTTGCATGGGGCACCTGACGCCGGGCGTTATCCGTGCCATGCGCCAATTGTTCGAAAAAGCCGGCATCGAATATACATTCATCGACGAACAAAACGGGATTTGCTGCGGACGCCCCATGATGCTCAGCGGCAACTACAACGCCGCCTCAATAGTCGTCGAACGCAACCGGACTGCAATCCTCAACAGTGGAGCAGAAATACTGGTAACCTCCTGCCCCATCTGCTACACCACATTCAAAGAGAACTATCACCTCAACCTCAAAATCATGCACCACACCGAATACATCGCACAATTGATATCCCAAGGTCTCCTGCACCCACACGCAAGTGAATTACGCACAGTTTTCCACAATCCCTGCGAATTGGGACGCGGGAACGGTATCTGCGAATCCCCGATGCAAGTCCTGCAAGCCGTCAGCCGACCCGTTCCAACAAAATACGATGGCAAAAAATCCCTTTGTTGCGGCGGCTCATTGGCAAACCTACACATCACCCCGACCCAGCGTTCCCGTCTGAGCGAAGATGCCCTCAATGCCTACCTGTCTTATCATCCGGACGTCCTGGTGACCGCCTGCCCGCTGTGCAAAAAGACCTTTGCCAAAAACCACCACACCGTTCCTATTAAAGACATTGCAGAAATCGTAGCGGAAAATTGTTGAAAATCGCTACCTTTGCCTCGAATTATCAAGTTAGAGTATTTATGCTTTGGACACCAAAACAACAAACCATCATCAACCGCTTCATCCAGGAAATCAAGCAAATTGAATGGCTGAAAAACACCGGTATCCCTTCCGAAAAATATTGGGTTGTAGATACCGTATGGGAAGCCTGCGACACCTACGGCAAAGAAATGCTGGAAGTCTGGGGGTACAACACCGAAAAAATTGAAAACCAAGCCCTCCAAAAGTTAAACGACGAACAAATCAACGCCGTTTTCGAAGCCGTCAGCCTCGCCATCGGCAACGAAGTCTACGATGCCATCTGCGATATGGAAGACCGCATCGGTGAAGAAACCGGCGAAGACCAATCAGGCATTGAGGAGGAAATCCTCGATTTTATCAAACGCGACACCGCATGGGCGTGCATTGAACAACTGCTGGGCATCTCCGGCTTTTTCACCCGCGTTTATGCAGTTAACCGCACCGGCAGATGGGCATGTTCCTGGGTAGGCAAATACCCCGCCGGCAACTTCATCATCATGTAATATTATAAAAAAGGGCATGCCCTTCCGCATGCCCCCTTTCATTCATCGTTAATCGTTCATCCTTAATCACTCATCCTATCAACATCCCTCCTGCCACTTCATGCGCCACCTCTGTCGAAACCAGCTTCTCCAACACCTTCAACCCGAACGGAATGGCAAGCCCCGGTCCCTTGCCGGTAATCAGATTTCCGTCTACGACAATCCCTTCTGCTGACACATCGCACCCCGGCAAATACGCTTCAAAACCCGGATAACACGTCACCCGATGCTTTCCTTTCATCACCAGACGGCTAAGCACCAATGCCGGAGCCGCACAAATAGCTGCCACCAGCCCTCCACGGTCATACTGCCGCTGCAAAAGTCTAATCAAAGCCTCGCAATTGCCCAAATGCTCCGCCCCGGGTAGTCCGCCCGGACAAATCAGGGCATCGGCATCATTGCCGTCCACCTCCCGAAGCAACCTGTCAGCCTTCACCGTCACTCCGTGGGCGCTCTTCACCTCCAACGAGTCCATAATAGAAACTGTCTGCACCGCCACATTCCCGCGGCGCAGGATGTCAACCACTGCCAACGCTTCGATATCCTCGAAACCTTCAGCCAAAAAAAGATAAACTTTGCTCATATTCCAACATTTTAGTGTACAAAACGAAACATTCTCTCCCACCGGATTTTCTTCAACAATGGCTGGTCTTTGTCCAGTGACAACCAGATAAAATAAGCCTTCCCCACAATATGGTCTTCCGGCACAAAACCCCAGAAACGTGAGTCCGCCGAACAATGGCGGTTATCCCCCATCATCCAATAATAATCCATTTTAAAAGTATAACTGTCTGCCGGTTGCCCGTTCACGTAAATCACCGAATCCCGCACTTGCAAATCATTCGCCTCATACACCTCGATAATCCGCCGGTACAACGGCAGTGTCTTCAGATTCAAATCCACCTTCTCCCCCTTCTTTGGCACATAAAGCGGTCCCATGTTGTCTGAATTCCACGGATAATTCAACGTATCGAAAGGAAAACCGTCCGGGTCAGGTTCCGTCTCCTCTGTTTTCACCACCTCTACCACATTCGGAAACTGCCTGAGCTTCTCAGCCATATCCATCGTCAAAGGCAATAAATAACCCGAAGTTCCTCCATGAATATCTGCCAATGCCATCCCCAAATCCTGCAACTTCACCTTGTTCAACGTTGTGCCGTTCGTCTTCACCCAATAATTGAACTGCAGATTTTCCGGATTATCCAGCATCTCCCCGTTCACATACACCTGACCGTGCCTGATTTCCACTACATCGCCGGGCAAACCGATACACCGCTTGATGAAATTCTCCCGCTTATCCACCGGGCGCACAATCAGTTCATACTGCTCCTGAATCTTCTGCCGCACTAACCGTTCCGCCTCCCCCATGCTCAACGAAGGATCTTCCAACATGAAATCACGGGCATTCATCCGCACCTGTGTATAATAGTCCGGATTCTCATTATACAAAATCACCGTATCCCCCGCCGGGAAATTAAACACCACGATATCCTCCCGTTTGATTTCCGAAGTCCCCGCAATGCGCTTATACGGCCACTTCACAGCTTCCGAATAAGCCTTCGTATGCGAAGTGAAAGGCAGCGTATGATGCGTAAAAGGCACCGACAAAGGCGTATTCGGCAATTTCGGTCCATAGGACAACTTGCTGACAAACAAATAATCGCCCACCAACATGCTCTTCTCCATCGAAGAGGTCGGAATCGTATATGCCTCAAACAAGAACATGCGTATCAGCGTTGCTGCAACCACCGCAAATATCAAAGCATCAATCCATTCCACCGTCTTTGTCTGTTTTTCCACCCCCTTCTTCTTCCAAAAAGCCCAATGCACCCGCTTCGTGATGTAGGCATCAAAAATCACAGGCACCAAAATCAGCAGCCACCAACTGCCCACCCAATATGCCCACAACAAATAAAGGACTAAAACAGTCCAAAACTTTACCCATTTATTCGCTAAAAAAGCTCTTATCGCACTCAGTTTCATAATCAAAATCTTAATTTATCAGACAACAAATCATCCATCCCATACACGCCCCGCTTTCCCGCCATAAACTCCGCCGCCAAGACAGCCCCCTGCGCAAACCCTTCCCGCGAAAATGCCGAATGCCGAATTTCAATCTCATCCATCCCTGACTTATAAGTCACACCATGAATCCCGGGCACCTCCCCAATCCGTTTCGCCTCCACCGGCAACACCCCTTCGTCCAGTTCCTCGCCTTGATACAACTTCCAAGAATGATAAGCCGAATGGTTCTTGATAATCCCCTCGGCAAGCGTAATCGCCGTCCCGCTCGGAGCGTCCAGTTTATGAATATGGTGGGTCTCCTCGATGAAAATCTTATAATTCCGGAAATTATCCATCATCTTCGCCAAATACTTATTTAGCCGGAAAAAAATATTCACCCCCACACTAAAATTCGAAGCATAGAAAAATCCCCCGTTCCGTTCCCGGCAATAATCCACCACCTCTTGCCAACGCTCCAACCATCCCGTCGTCCCGGACACCACCGGAACTCCGGCATCCATACACCACTTATAATCATCGACCGCCACCGCTGGCACCGTAAATTCAATGGCAACTTCCGCCTTCTGCAACTGTGCAACCGTGCAATCCGCCCGGTTGTTCTCATCCACGACCAACACGACCTCGTGCCCGCGTCCCTCGGCAATCCGTTCAATCATTTTGCCCATCTTCCCATATCCTAACAAAGCAATACGCATAGTAAACAAATTCAATTATTCCATTTATATCGTCCAAAGTTAACACTAATCCTCCATTTTCCGGAAAAAAACAGCAAGTATTTTTTCCACACCCTCAAATGCACCCTTTTCTCCCGCTCCAAGCAGATGCAAGAGGCATGCAAACGGCTGCTAAATGGCAAGCAAATCCATACTTCAACTTAGTTTAAACTTAGTTTTGGCTTACTTTCAACTTAGTTTAATAAGGAAAAAACATGAAAAACTTATCTTGAAAATGAATTTTACTAGCCACTTTGCAGCCGTTTGCATGCCATTTAGATGCCATGTAGAAGCCACATTCCCGGCGACAGAGCAAAAAAATGGGTGGCACGCCACAGCGCACCACCCATTTCAGTACTCAGGATATTGATTTTCAATAATTACTTTGCAAGTTCTTTCACTTTTGCAACGATAGCCTTGAAAGCTTCCGGATGATTCATTGCCAAATCAGCCAATACTTTCCGGTTGATATCGACATCGGCTTTGTGAACCAAGCCCATAAACTTAGAATAAGACAAACCTTCCAATCGAACAGCGGCATTGATTCTCTGAATCCACAATGCGCGGAATTCGGACTTCTTCTTACGTCTGTCACGAAACGCATACGTCAAACCTTTCTCGTATGTGTTTTTAGCAATCGTCCAGACATTCTTGCGTGCACCAAAGTTACCTCTGGTTTGTTTTAAAACCTTTTTTCTACGTGCTCTTGAAGCAACTGCATTTTTAGCTCTTGGCATAATCTTTCATTTTTTTGAATGTCAGCGTTTCCGCAAGGGCGGAAAACTTAAGGCATGACACTCCGGTTAATAAACTTGATTTAATTTTCTTACATGACAAGCATTTTCCGAACGGCAGCCATATTATCGCCGTGAACGGTCGTGATGTGTGTAAGGTTACGTTTTTGTTTTGTTGTTTTCTTGGTCAAAATGTGACTTTTGAAAGCGTGTTTTCTTTTAATTTTTCCCGTAGCCGTCAAAGCAAACCGCTTTTTCGCGCTACTTACTGTCTTCATTTTAGGCATCTTCTCTAAATTTTAATGTGTTTCAAATATAATTATCCTGCGGCAAACGCCGCTACCCTGAGTTTATGTAAGGCGCGCACAAGGCGCGCCTTGTCGTTTCACTTCTTGGGAGCCAATACCACAATCATTTTCTTGCCTTCCAATTTCGGTGCGGATTCCACCTTGCCGTAATCTTCCAGCTCTTTGATGAAACGGTCTAAAATCTCGCTCCCTTGTTCTTTGAACAGAATGGAACGCCCTTTGAAGAAGACGTATGCCCTCACCTTGGCACCTTCCTGCAAAAACTCTTTGGCATGCTTCAGCTTAAAGTTGAAGTCATGGTCGTCCGTCTGCGGTCCGAAACGAATTTCCTTAATGACTACTTTCACGCTCCGCGCCTTGATTTCTTTCTGTTTCTTTTTCAATTGATAGAGAAACTTGCTGTAATCAATGATGCGGCACACCGGGGGCTCCGCATTCGGAGATATCTCCACCAAATCCGCCCCTGCGGCATCCGCCATTGCCAAGGCTTCACGCAAGGAATAGATTCCTGTCTCGATATTTTCACCGACAACTCTCACTTGGGTTGCACGGATTGACTCGTTGATTCTGTGCTGAGGTTCTTTGCTAACCTGATTTCTTGAGCCTTTAATTTCCATTCTGTCTTTATTAAATCCTCCTTTTTATTAGTAACTGTAAATGGTCTCCAATTGACTATTCACTTCATCATTAATTTTCTTAACAAACTCATCCACAGGCATTATACCCATGTCACCATGTCCTTGGCGGCGTACAGAGACCGTATTGCTGTTCATCTCGTTCTCACCCACAATCAAGAGATAGGGAATCTTTTTCAATTCGTTATCCCGTATCTTGCGTCCAATTTTTTCATTACGGTCGTCTAAAACGGTGCGAATATCGGAATTATTTAATAAATCCGAAAGTTTTTTCGCATAATCGTTGTATTTTTCGCTAATCGGCATCACAACAGCCTGATCAGGCGCCAGCCACAAGGGGAATTTGCCGCCGGTATGCTCTATCAGCACTGCCACGAAACGCTCCATACTACCGAAAGGCGCACGGTGAATCATAACAGGACGGTGCTTGAGGTTGTCCGCGCCAGTGTATTCCAACTCGAAGCGTTCCGGCAGGTTGTAGTCCACCTGTATAGTGCCCAACTGCCATTTGCGCCCAATGGCGTCTTTCACCATGAAATCGAGTTTCGGACCATAGAAAGCCGCTTCGCCCAATTCGACAGTTGTCTTCAGACCTTTCTCCTCAGCAGCTTCGATGATGGCACGCTCTGCCTTTTCCCAATTTTCGTCCGTACCGATGTATTTCTCGTGGTTGTTCGGGTCGCGCAAGGAAATCTGAGCAGTAAAGTCATTAAATTCCAACGCTTTGAATATGATAAATATAATGTCTATCACTTTCTTAAATTCATCCTTCAATTGGTCGGGCGTGCAATAAATATGTGCATCGTCCTGTGTAAAGCCGCGCACCCGTGTCAAACCGTGCAATTCGCCACTCTGTTCGTAGCGGTAAACAGTACCGAATTCCGCAAAACGCAAAGGCAGGTCTTTATAAGAACGCGGTTTGAATTTATATATCTCACAATGATGGGGACAGTTCATGGGTTTCAGCATGAATTCTTCCCCTTCCTGAGGCGTCGTGATGACCTGGAAACTATCTTTGCCGTATTTCTGATAGTGCCCGGAAGTCTTATAAAGGTTTACGTTTCCAATATGCGGGGTAATCACCTGTTGGTAACCATATTTCTTCTGCACCTTGCGCAGGAAAGCTTCCAAACGGTCGCGCAACATCGCCCCTTTGGGCAACCACAAAGGCAATCCGGCACCTACAGCCTGCGAAAAGGTGAAAAGTTCCATCTCCTTGCCGATTTTCCGATGGTCGCGCTGCTTTGCCTCTTCCATCAGCACCAGCCATTCCTCCAGCATTTTCTGCTTGGGGAAAGTGATGCCATAGATACGGGTCAGCATCTTATTATGCTCGTCGCCACGCCAATAAGCTCCGGCAAGGCTGGTCAACTTTATTGCCTTAATATAAGAGGTATCCGGCAAATGCGGTCCACGGCACAAGTCCGTGAAGGAGCCTTGGCGGTAATAGGTAATTTTCCCATCCTCCAAGTCATTGATTAATTCAACCTTATATATTTCATTCAGCGCGCCGAAATGCTCCAAAGCTTCCTGCTTGCTCACATTGATGCGGCAGAATTCTTCTTTTTGACGGGCTAATTCCAGCATTTTCTGCTCGATGGTTTCCAAGTCCTTGTCGGTCAAGGTTACGCCGCCACCCGGCTCGATGTCATAATAAAAGCCGTTGTCAATAGCAGGACCGATACCAAACTTGGTACCCGGGTACAATTGCTGCAAGGCTTCCGCCATCAAGTGGGCTGAAGAGTGCCAAAAGGCATGCTTCCCTTCCTCGTCATCCCATGTAAACAATTTAATTTCAGCGTCCTCTGTAATCGGTCGCGTCAAATCCCACGTCTCGCCGTTTACAGCTACCGCCAATACTTCCTTCGCCAACTTCGGGCTGATGGATTTCGCAATGTCAAGTCCGGTCACTCCCGACTCAAACTCTTTCACATTGCCATCTGGAAATTTAATCTTTACCATAATCTGTACTTTTTATTACTGCGCTACGTACGCAGCTTGTTCTTAATAGTTTGCAAAGATATACAATATTGAATTAAAAACAGGGATTTGCAGATTTATTTTTCCTGGTTATACAATTTATTGAACAAAATCGCCAGATTCATATATATGGTAGTGTTCTGCACCACTATATGCGAAGGCACTTTGATGCGGGCGGGCGTGAAATTCCATATAGCCTTGATGCCCCATGCCACCATCAAATCTGCCACATTCTGGGCATATTCCGCCGGAACAGTAATAATGCCGATCACCACATTCCGCTCTTCTGCCATTGCTCTCAAATGGTCAATATGAAAAATCTCAACATCATTCACTTTTGTCCCGATTTTTGCCTTATCGACATCAAAAGCCGCCTCAATCCGCAAACCGAAAGCCGCCAACCCCTTATCCTGCAACAAAGCGCTTCCCAACGACCCTGCCCCTACCAAAAAGGCGTTGTCCACCCGGCTAAAGCCCAAAAAATCTTCCAACACCTTGACCAAAGTATCCACCTCATACCCCACCCGCGTCTTGCCGGAAATCCCCGTATGCGACAAATCCTTTGTCACTTGCGTGGAATCAATTTCCATATACTCCGCAATCCGCGTCGAAGACACGTACTTCTCCCCCTGCTTTTGCAACATCTGTACAAAAGACAAGTAAGAGGGCATCCGCCTCAAAACAGGTATAGGTACATTCTTCGTCATCTCCATTGTGTTCGATTGCAAAAAGGAAATGAGTCCTCACAGCCTCATTTCCCTTTTTGATTTAGTCGGGGTGACAGGATTCGAACCTGCGACCCTCTGCTCCCAAAGCAGATGCGCTACCGGACTGCGCTACGCCCCGTTGCAAATAGCGGGACAAAAGTAATACTAATATTTGTATCCTCCAACAATGTTTTGATTTTTTTCTTCCCGATACCTTGCATGCAACTCTCCAGGAATAAAACATAAAAATTCAAATACACCCCCTATTTTTATGGGGTATGTTGTCAAAATCCACACATTAATTCCTATATTTGCCCCACAAATACATGGGTCACACACTAACATTATATATTTATATGAACAAAATCAGATTTTCAGCTCTAAAGGAATTATCCTCCCACCTGCCGGTCAAGAACACGAAGGCATATTATCCTTCCGATGTTTTTGGCTGCGACGTGCTCACGTTAGACAAAATGCAACGCTACTTGTCAGGGGAAGCGTTCAAACAATTGCAACAAATCATGTCCGAAGGAGGCACCATCGACCGCAATCTTGCCGACCAAGTGGCAGCAGCCATGAAAACCTGGGCGCTGGAAAAAGGCGTCACACACTACACCCATTGGTTCCATCCGCTCAACGGCTCGACGGCAGAAAAACATGACAGCTTCATCGACGTCCAAACCAACGGGCGGATTGCTGAAACATTCGACGGGCGCATGCTCGTGCAACAAGAACCCGACGCTTCGAGTTTCCCGAACGGCGGCATCCGCAATACCTTCGAAGCCCGCGGTTACACGGCATGGGACCCCGGCTCTCCCGCTTTCATCAACAACAACACCCTGTGTATCCCCACCGTTTTTGTCGCCTATACCGGCGAAGCGCTGGACTACAAGACTCCGCTACTCAAAGCACTGTCGCTCATTGACAAAGCAGCCGTAGACATCTGCCAATACTTCGACAAAGACGTGCAGAAAGTCATTGCCACGCTCGGCTGGGAGCAGGAATATTTCCTTGTAGACGAAGCCCTTTACAATGCCCGCCCCGATTTGAAGCTCTGCGGACGTACCCTAATGGGACATTCCGCTGCAAAAGACCAGCAACTCGAAGACCATTATTTCGGCGCCATCCCCGAACGGGTCAATACATTCATGGACGAATTGGAATACGTGTGCCACCGTTTGGGCATTCCCGTCAAGACACGGCATAACGAAGTGGCACCCAATCAATTTGAACTGGCACCCATCTTTGAGGAAGCCAATTTGGCAGTCGACCACAACCAATTGCTCATGTCTACCATAAAACGTGTCGCACGCCACCACCATTTCCGCGTCCTGCTCCACGAGAAACCTTACAAAGGCATCAATGGCTCAGGAAAACACAACAATTGGTCGCTGCTCACCGACACAGGCGTCAACCTGCTGTCACCGGGCAAAAACCCGAAATCCAACATGCAATTCCTTGTATTCCTTGTCTGCACTGCCAAAGCCGTCTTGGAGCACGAAGCGTTGTTCAAAGCCTGCATCGTTTCCCTCGGCAACGAACGGCGCCTCGGCGGAGACGAAGCGCCCCCCGTTATCATGTCCGTTTTTTTAGGGCAACAACTCGACTCCATCCTCAACGAAATCGAAGAAAAGGTCAGCAGCCGCAAAATGAGTCCGGACGAAAAAACAGAATTGAAACTCAACGTCGGCAAGATTCCCGAAATCATGCGGGACAATACCGACCGCAACCGCACCTCTCCTTTCGCCTTCACAGGCAACCGTTTTGAGTTCAGGGCAGTAGGCTCATCCGCCAATTGCGGCGCCGCCATGATTGTCCTCAACACTGCGGTGGCAGAACAGTTGATGATTTTCAAACGGGAGACCGATGCCCTCATCGAGCAAGGGGTAAAGAAAGACGAAGCCATTTTTCAAACCCTCCGCGGATACATCATCGCCTGTAAGAAAATCCGCTTCGAGGGCAACGGCTACAGTCCCGAATGGCGCGAAGAGGCAAAGCAACGGGGACTGTCTGTCAGCAACAGTTGCATCGAAGCGCTCCGGGCATACCTCAGTCCCAAAGCCCGGAAACTCTTCACGGAGAACGGTATTTTCACCGACAGAGAATTGGAAGCCCGTTATGAAATCAAGAACGAAATTTACCTGAAGAAACTGCAAATTGAATCACGCGTACTCGGGGACTTGGCGTTGAACCACATCATCCCCACTGCCATCCAATACCAGAACACACTGATTGCCAACGTCCGCGGACTGAAAGAGATTCTCCCCGACGTTTATGCCGAAGTCGGCGAAATGCAATTGAAAGCCATCAAGGAAATATCGGAACGCACACGGGAAATCCGTACCCTTGTCGAGGAAATGACGGAAGCCCGCAAGCGAGCCAACAACCAAATCCCCAACGAAGTGGAACGTGCTGCGGCATATTCTGCCACCGTGCTTTCCTATCTCGACCGCATCCGCTACCACATAGACAAGCTGGAGCTATTGGTTGACGACGAGATATGGCCGTTACCCAAATATCGGGAACTGTTGTTCTGCAAATAAACCGGATATTGGAAATCCCTGGTATTCAAGAAGGCTGTGTCAAAATGCCTTTTTGTCATACTCCCTCCCCCCCTTCGGGGTAGTGGAGGTGGCTGCAAAGCAGACGGAGGAGTATGAAAGCATTTTGACACACCCCATTTCAAATCAATCAAGTCGAATTATCAGGGAATCCCCCTCCCCATAATCCACCCGGATGTGCTTCTTGCTCTCCGTTTCGCCACGGATGACAACTTCTGCCAACGCGTCCTCCACATACCTCTGGATGGCACGTTTCAAAGGACGCGCCCCGTATTGCGGATCATATCCCTTGTCGGTCAAGAAGTTTTTAGCTGCTTCCGTCAATTCGATTTCGTAGCCGAGGTCAGCCACCCGCTTCAACAAACCATTCAGTTCCACATCGACAATCCGGCGCAAATCTTCTTTTCCAAGAGAGTTGAACACCACGACTTCATCCACACGGTTCAGAAATTCGGGCGAGAAAGTATTTTTCAATGCCTTCTCCACCACGTGACGGGCATAATCACTGTCGCCCGCACGTTCGTCAATGGTAAACCCGATGCCCCGCCCAAAGTCCTTCAATTGCCGGCTGCCGAGGTTCGATGTCATAATGATGATTGTATTTTTGAAGTCCACACGGCGTCCCAATCCGTCAGTCAACTGCCCTTCGTCCAAAAGCTGCAATAAGATGTTGAACACATCGGGATGGGCTTTTTCGATTTCATCCAGAAGGACAACGGAGTAAGGCTTGCGGCGCACCTTTTCGGTCAGCTGCCCGCCTTCTTCATAACCGACGTATCCGGGAGGAGCTCCGACGAGACGCGAAACAGCAAACTTCTCCATGTATTCGCTCATGTCAATACGGATAAGGGAATCCTGCGTATCAAAAAGATATTCTGCCAGCACCTTTGCCAATTGCGTTTTGCCCACGCCGGTAGGTCCGAGAAAGATGAAAGAGCCAATCGGACGGTTGGGGTCTTTCAATCCGGCACGGTTGCGGTGGATGGCACGCACCACTTTCTCAATAGCATCCTGTTGCCCGATGATGTTACGGGACAATTCCTCACGCATTTGCAGGAGGCGCATGCCTTCGGTCTTTGCAATGCGCTTCACAGGCACGCCGGTTATCATTGCCACGACTTCTGCCACATTCTCTTCGTCGACTACAGCGCGATTGACATCCAAATCCTGCTTCCATTGCACTTTGGCTTCTTCGAGGCGGTCTTGGAGTTTACGCTCCTGGTCGCGGAAAGCGGCTGCCACTTCAAAATTCTGCAAATCGACAGCCTCCTTTTTCTTGATTTTCACTTCCTCGATTTCGTGCTCCAACTGTTCAATGGAGTCAGGCACTCCCAGATTGGAAAGGTGTGCCCGCGAACCGGCTTCATCAAGGGCGTCAATGGCTTTGTCCGGAAGGGCGCGGTCGGAGATATAACGCATGGTGTATTTTACGCATGCCCTTATTGCCTTGTCCGTATAGCGGACATTGTGGTAATCCTCGTAGCATACTTTAATCGTATTCAATATTTCCAACGTCTCGTCCAAAGAAGTCGGTTCCACCAGCACCTTTTGGAAACGGCGTTCCAAACCACCGTCCTTCTCAATGTTTTCGCGGTATTCATCCAACGTCGTCGCCCCGATGCACTGGATTTCTCCCCGTGCCAAAGCCGGCTTCAGCATATTGGCAGCATCAAGGCTTCCCCCTGCATTGCCGGCACCGACAATGGTATGTATCTCATCAATAAAGAGAATGACATTCTTATTCTTGATCAGTTCGTTCAGAATCGCTTTCAAGCGTTCCTCGAATTGCCCGCGGTATTTCGTTCCTGCCACCACAGCTCCCATGTCAAGGGCAATGACGCGCTTGTCGAAAAGGAGGCGGGGCACTTTCTTTTGCACAATCCGCAATGCCAACCCCTCGACAATGGCAGACTTGCCCACGCCGGGCTCGCCAATCAATATTGGGTTGTTCTTTTTGCGGCGGCTCAATATCTGTATCAGGCGTTCAATTTCACGTTCCCTCCCCACAATGGGATCTAAATGCCCCTCTTCCGCTATCCTAGTCATGTCAGTGCCATAAGTTTCCAGAATCGAAGCCCGCGGCTTAGAAGGCCGTCGGCGGAAAGGATTGAAAAACGAATCCTCCTCGTCATAACTGTCATAGTCGTCCGAATTGTCGCCAAAGTCAGCTTGCATGCGGCTCCTTTCTTTCAACACGCGGTCTTTGTATTTGTCGTAATTCACGCCCATGTCTACCAACGATTTGGTCACGAAATTCGCTTGGTTGCGCAACAATGCCAAAATCACATGCTCCGCCTCCACGGTGTCGTCACCCATATTCGTAGCCTCCTCGGTCACACGCTTCAATACGCTGTTGGCAGCCAAGGTGCATTCGAGCGTCTCCGGCATGTCCGCCTTTATCTGTGCAGGACGGGAAATTTTCTTCTCTACCTTGATTTCAAGCCCGAAAATGTCCACCCCAAACGTCAGCAACAAATCCACCGCCCACCTGTCTTTCATGCGCATCAACCCCAAAAAGAGGTGCTCCGGCATGATTTTCATGTTTCCCAAACGCTTGGCTTCTTTGTTTGCCAAGGTCACTATCTTCTTTAATTTCTTTGTATTATTATTTGCCATAGCTCTAAATTACAAACCCAATAACCCATAAAACTCTTGTTCAGTAAGCCGTTTTGTCCCCAATTTCTCTGCCTTTTTCAGCTTGCTCCCGGCATTCTCCCCCGCCAGGAGGTAAGAAGTTTTGGCAGACACCGCGTCGCTCACCTTCCCCCCAGCATTCAATATCAACTCTTTAAAATATTCTCGCGGACGGCTCAACGTGCCTGTAATCACGAAAGTCAAACCCTCCAACTGGGTGCCGCCCTGCTCTTTCAACTCCATCTCCACGCCCGACTCCGCCAGACGCCGCACCACTTCGCGATTCTCCGCTTTGCCAAACCAACGCAGCAGGCTGTTTGCCATCTGTTCGCCCACATCTTCCACTTCAATCAACTGCTCATAACTTGCATGCATCAGGCTCTCCATATTCCGGAAATGCTTTGCCAAATGATAGGAAGCCGTTTCCCCGATATACCGGATGCCCAAAGCATTCAGCAATGCAGCAAAGCCTGCCGTTTTAGAGCGTTCGATTTCAGCCAGAAGATTGTCTACGGACTTCTCTTGCAAGCGGTAAACCCGTAAAGTATTCAACTTCCGTACCAATTTGTCGTTCCGGCTGAAAAAACCAACGACAGCCTCAGCCTCCCTTTCACTAATGCCTTCTATTTCAAGTATGTTTTCCATGGAAGCCACAGACAATTCATAAATATAGTCAAAACGTGCTGCCAATAAGTCAGCCTTATGCCAATCAATTCCGGGAATCCCCAAAGCATAAATGACATAATCCAAAGGCAAATCTTCCACCTCTCCGGCTTCCTGCAAGCGTTCCAGCACTTGATTGAACGGTTGCCGGAAATATTCTGATATTTGCCGCGCCTGCCGCTCGTCGCCCACCGTCTCTTTCAGGGATTCATAATCTGCATTGGCATAGGCTTTCAAAGAGTGGAAACGGGCAGCAATCTTCTCTGCCAATCTGGAAGGCATGTTTTTAAGTCCCAACTCAAACCCATAGATGACCTTTGCCAACGGCACGCTGGTCATTTCAAAACTCTCCGGATAAATGATTTTTTCCAAACCAATCAACTGCTCACGCATGGAAGGCAGGGCGTAAATATCCGCCACGTTCCGGATAATTCCCTTCCCCAGCAACAAATCAATGTTTTCCGTTCCCAAGCCTTCGATATTCATTGCTTTCCGGCTTACGAAATGCTCAATCTTTCCGGCTATCTGGGGCGGGCAATCCTCATTCGGGCAATAATAATTGGCTTCTCCTTCCGCCCGCACCAAAGGCGTGCCGCATTCCGGACAATACGTGATAAACGCTACCGGTTTGGCATCCGGTCGGCGGCATGCCTTGTTTACCCCCACAATTTTCGGAATGATTTCCCCGCCTTTCTCCACATAGACACGGTCGTGCTCATGCAAATCCAACGAAGCGATGATATCCGCATTGTGCAAAGACGCACGCTTCACGGTCGTCCCCGCAATATGCACCGGCTCCAAATTCGCGACAGGCGTCACATTGCCCGTCCGTCCGACTTGATACGCCACATCGACCAACAGGGTTTCTTCGCGTTCTGCCTTAAATTTATAAGCAATCGCCCAACGGGGAGATTTTGCCGTGTAGCCCAGCAAATGCTGCATCTCTATGTCATTCACCTTGATAACAATCCCGTCAATGGGCACGGGCAAGTTTGCCCGCTCTTTGTCCCATTTCGTGATAAAAGCCCAGACTTCTTCCATCGAATCCGCCAACTCCACGTAAGGCGGCATGTGGAACCCCCATTCCTTTGCCTTCATCAGATTCCCATAATGCGTAGCCGCAGGCGTCTCTTCTCCGGGAAGGTAATACAGGTAACAATCCAAATGGCGTTTGGCGACCAACGACGAATTTTGCAATTTCAACGTGCCGGCAGCCGCATTCCTTGGATTGGCAAACAAAGGCTCTCCTGCCTCCGCCTTTTCCTGGTTCAAGCGGTTGAAGACTTCAAAAGGCATCAGGATTTCACCGCGTATCTCAAATTCGGATGGATAATCCCCCCTCAGTTTCAACGGCACGGTACGGATAGTCCGCACATTGGCAGTCACATCGTCCCCGCGCACCCCGTCCCCCCGGGTAACTGCCTGCGTCAACGCCCCATTGACGTATGTGAGGCTAATGGAAGTCCCGTCATATTTCAATTCACAAACGTATTGCACCTTTTCTCCCGCCACTTTCCGCACCCGCTGGTCGAAATCCTCCAATTCCTCCCGGCTGTAAGTGTTCCCGAGCGAAAGCATCGGATATTTATGCGCCACCTGCCCAAACTCACGGTTAATGTCCTGCCCCACCCTTTGTGTAGGGGAATTGGGGTCATACAATTCAGGATGCAACTGCTCCAGCCGCTCCAACTCATGCATCAACCCGTCAAATTCCTGATCGGAAATCTCCGGAGCATTATCAATATAATACCTGTTGTTATGATACTCCAGCAAACGCCGCAATTCTAAAATCCTGTCCTTATCCATGAGTGCAATAATACATTTTGGGCACAAAGATAACATTTTTTTGACCAAAAAGATACAAGAAACGCAGCTGTGCCAAAAATGCCTTTCTTTCATACTCCCTCCCCCCTTCGGGGTACTCCCCCTATCTTAGGGAGAGAGCTTAAAGTGTCTGGTAATCAAGCTCCTCCCATAAGATAGGGGAGGTGGCTGCGAAGCAGACGGAGGAGTATGACCGGCATTTCAGCACAGCCCCATGGAGAAAAACAACCGGCATCACCTCATGGCTTAGTCATAAAAATGAGGATTCACAGTTAATACACCAAGACGGTATGCTTTTTCGGCTCTTTTCTCATCACCCATCTTCCTCCAAAGTTCTCTTTCAAAGTAGTATAACTCTGATTTTACACCTACATCTTTTAGACGTTTTGCCATTTTATC
>CALUKF010000029.1 GCA_944321145.1 uncultured Odoribacter sp.
GGTGTGGGGGGGGGGGGGGGGGGGGGGGGGGGGCGGTGGGCGGGTGGAGTGGGATGTCGGGGGGATGCCCGACCTGGTGCCTTCGTTTGCCGTGGCGTGCTGCCTGAGGGGGGTGCGGTTCCGGTTTACGGGGGTGGAGACGCTGGCATACAAGGAGAGCAACCGGCTGCAGGCACTGGTGGACGAGCTGGGACGGGCAGGGTTCTGCCTGCGGGCAGAGGGGGGAATGCTGTGCTGGGCAGGAGAGCAGGGGGAGGCGACGGGAGGCTGCGACCTGCGGACGTACGACGACCACCGGCTGGCGATGGCGTTTGCACCGCTGCAGTTGGCACTGCCCGGCGTGCGGATAGAGGCTCCGGAGGTGGTAGGGAAATCCTTCCCCCGGTTTTGGGAGGAGATGGAGAAATTGACGGGGCTGGAGGCAGGGTTTTGGAGGAAAGGAAAAAAGGATTAATTTTGCTCCCTGAACATTCAAACTTAGGGAAGTCATGTTAGCCACATTATTAGAGTCATCTTATTTTGCGCTGTTCCTCATCGTAGCCTTGGGCTTCGTGCTGGGGAAAGTCAATATCCGGGGGATTTCCCTGGACGTTTCTGCCGTGATATTCATTGCCTTGCTGTTCGGGCATTTCGGGGTGGTCATCCCGAAGGAGTTGGGGAATTTCGGGCTGGTGCTGTTTATTTTCACCATCGGCATCCAAGCGGGACCGGGTTTTTTCGATTCGTTCCGAAACAAGGGGAAGACGCTGGTCGCCATCACGTTGCTCATCGTGCTGTCCGCCTGCCTGACGGGCATCGGGTGCATGTATGCCTTGGGGATTTCGACGGACGAGGTGGTGGGATTGATTGCGGGGGCGCTGACGAGCACGCCGGGCCTGGCTGCTGCGATTGACGCCACGGGGTCGTCCGGCGCGTCGATTGCCTACGGTATTGCCTATCCTTTCGGGGTGATTGGGGTGATTCTTTTCGTGAAACTGCTGCCGAAGATGCTGGGGATTGACCTCCGCCGCGAGGAGCAGCGGTTGGAGAAGCAACGGCAGAATGATTACCCGCCGCTGCAGACGGCAGTTTTCCGGATTGAGAATGCAGGCATTGAGGGGAAGACGCTGAGCCAGTTGCGCGTGCGGAGCATGACGGGGGCGGTGATTTCGCGCATCCGGCACGAGGGCGCGACCGGGCTGCCGACACCGGAGAGCGTGCTCCACGTGGGCGACTGGGTGAAAGCCGTGGGGGATGAAACGGCACTTGACCGGCTGGGCACGTTGTTGGGCGAACGGATGGCGGCGGACTTGCCGCTGGAGTCGTCGTACGAGGTGCGGAAGATGCTGGTGACGAACAAGGAGCTGGTGGGCAAAAGCCTGGCAATGTTCAGCTTCCAATCGAACTTCAACTGCACGGTCACACGGCTCAGGCGCAGCGGGATAGACCTCTCGCCTGCACCGGAATTGCTGCTGAAGTTCGGCGACAAGCTGACGGTGGTGGGGCACAAGGACAGTCTGGATGCACTCGCCCAGCGGTTGGGGAACGACGAGAAACGGCTGTCGGACACGGATTTCTTCCCCATTGCGATGGGGATTGTGCTGGGAGTGATTTTCGGAAAAATCAATATTTCGTTCTCGGACAGTTTCAGCTTCTCGCCGGGGCTGACGGGCGGAGTGCTGATTGTCGCGCTGGTATTAAGCGCGTTGGGGAAGACGGGACCCATCGTGTGGACGATGTCGGGTTCTGCCAACCAGCTGCTCAGACAGTTGGGGCTGCTGCTTTTCTTGGCGGAGGTGGGGACTTCGGCAGGGGCGAATCTGGTGGCGACTTTTCAGGAAAGCGGCTGGGCACTTTTCTTTGTCGGCGTGGCAATTACGCTGGTGCCGATGGTGGTGGCGGTGATTTTCGGGTATTTTGTGTTTAAAATCAGCATTTTTGACCTGCTGGGCGTGATTACGGGCGGCATGACCAGCACGCCGGGCTTGGTGGCAGCCGATGCCATGACGGACTCCCCCACGCCGAGCGTGGCGTATGCGACGGTGTATCCCGTGGCGATGGTGTTCCTGATTATTTTTATACAGGTGATTGCGGGGATGTTATAGGAAGCTACATATCGGTCTCATAGCATTCATCAGTTAGAAGTTACATCCATTTGCAGCAGGTAGTGGGTGCTACGCCCGCCGTCTGCCGCTACGGTCAATATTCCTTTTTCAACAAGATCGGTGATGTCCCTGAGCGCCGTAGCTTGCGAGGACTTGGTTATTTTTGCCCACTTTGAAGAAGTCAATTTGCCTTCAAACCCATCCCAGAGCAAATTGATTACTTTCAATTGCCTGTCATTCATTGGCACTTCCCTATGCCGCTGCCAAAATGAAGCTTTCTGAACAGTCCTTTTCACAATGTTCTCCGAATGAAGGATGGCAGTTTTCATTGTCTTCAAAAACCACTCCAACCAAAGGGTTATGTCGGTTGTCCCTGTCGTAGTCTTTTCCAATGCTTCGTAATATGATTTTTTCTCCCTGAGAATTTCTGCCGACATGCTATAAAACCGGAGATGCTGACCGTCCGCCTGGGCAAGCAGCATGTCAGTAATTGTTCTCGCCAAACGCCCGTTTCCATCATCATAAGGATGAATGGCTACAAACCATAGATGCGCAACAGCAGCTTTTAATACCGGGTCAATCCCATGCTCCCCATTTACCCAATTGACAAACTGCTCCATCATGGCAGGCACTGCATCAGACGGCGGCGCTTCATAATGGACTCTTTCTTTGCCCATCGCACCGGAAACCACTTGCATGGGTTCGCTCCCCGTCCGGTATGCTCCTACGGTAATTGGATACATTCCACTTCTTCCTGTGGGAAATATAGCTGCATGCCAATTGAATAATCTTTCGTGAGTCAAAGGTTTATCACTATTTTTAACTGCATCTAACATGACTTGCACAATCCCTTCAGTGTAATGGTCAGGCACTCGAAGCCCTTGGGTTTCTATCCCAAGATGCTTAGCAATAGACGAACGCACACTGTCAGGATTGAGTATTACTCCCTCTATTTCATTGGAGCGCAAGACATCTTCTGTCATCATATAGAGGGAGGTTTTATTTTGAATGTCAAATCCCAAACCATCCATCATTCCATATATCTTCCCTTCAAGGTGGCGCACCTCAGAAAGAAGACGGATAAGGTCGGAATCATTCCATGTAAATTCAGCCCATGTTGGTTGTTGCCAGATATATATCGGTCTCATAGTATTACAATTATACTACAAATATAGTGCAATGATGTGAATAATCCTATTAATCTCGTCATATTTTGACGAGATTAGCGGGTGTTTTCTCCTCAAATCAGCGTTTGCGGGTAAAGAAGTCTTTTAGGAGGCGGAGGCAAGGGTCGGCGAGGATGCCGGTGAGGACTTGGGTGCGGGGGTGCAACACGGGAGGCACGAGGCGGGAGTAGCCACGCAGGGGATCGGGGGCTCCGATGACCAATGCGCCCAATTGCGCCCATGCCAAGGCGCCGGCACACATGGGGCAAGGTTCTAACGTGACGTACAAGGTGCATTCGTTCAGGTATTTGCCGCCCAGGTAGTCCGCTGCCATGGTGACGGCAAGCATTTCTGCATGGGCGGTGACGTCGTGCAGGCGTTCCGTCTGGTTGTGGGCACGCGCAATGATTTTGCCCCGGCAGACGACCACCGCCCCCACCGGGATTTCACCCTCGGCAGCGGCTTGCGCCGCTTCTTCCAGGGCTTTCCGCATATAGCTTTCATGCAAGTCCATAGGGCAAATATAACACTAATTCCCGAAAATATTTTGCCACACCAGTTTTTATATCTAATTTTATCGACTGAAAGAAGCGGTTATATGAAAAGATAAACCATTAACAATAATAGTATGCAGACAATTGACACTTACAACTTCCAAGGCAAAAGGGCATTGATTCGCGTAGACTTCAATGTGCCTTTGAACGACAAGTTTGAAATCACGGACGACACCCGGATGCGGGCAGCCGTGCCGACCATCAAGAAGGTGCTGGAAGGCGGAGGCTCCGTCATCCTCATGTCGCACCTCGGACGCCCGAAAGGTGTGGATGAAAAATATTCCCTGAAACATATCCGCAAGCATCTGGAAGAATTGCTGGGACAACCGGTGAAGTTTGCCGATGATTGTGTGGGCGAAGATGCCAAACGGCAGGCAGCCGCACTGCAGCCCGGCGAAGTGCTGCTCTTGGAGAACCTCCGCTTCCATGCCGAGGAGGAGGGCAAACCCCGCGGACTGGCAGAGGATGCCACCGACGAGGAGAAAAAAGCCGCCAAAGCTGCCGTGAAGGAATCGCAGAAGCAGTTCGTGGCAGACCTGGCATCGCTCGGAGACGCATGGATTAACGACGCATTCGGCACTGCCCACCGCGCGCATGCCTCTACGGCGCTTATCGCCGCTTACTTCCCCAACGACAAGATGTTCGGCTATATCATGGAGCGCGAACTCAACGCCGTGGACAACGTGATGAAGAATCCGCGCCGCCCGTTCACTGCCATCATGGGTGGTTCGAAAGTGTCCACGAAGATTGACATCATCATGAACCTCATGGACAAAGTGGACAATCTGATTCTCGGCGGCGGCATGACCTATACGTTCAAGGCCGCCCTCGGCGGGCATGTGGGCAAGTCCATCTGCGAGACCGACAAATTTGACCTGGCATTGGACATCCTGCGCATTGCCAAAGAAAAAGGCGTGAACCTCGTGCTGTCGAACGAAACCCTTGCCGGCGACGCATTCAGCAACGATGCCAATACCATGATTTGCGACCCGATGAACATCCCGGACGGCTGGGAAGGGCTGGATATCGGTCCTGCTACCCGTGAAGAGTTTGCCCGCATCATTGAAAATTCCGCCACGATTCTGTGGAATGGTCCTGTAGGCGTTTTCGAGATTCCGAAGTTTGCCGAAGGTTCCCGTGCCGTGGCTGAAGCCATTGTACGCGCAACGGAAAAAGGCGCCTTCTCGCTCATCGGCGGCGGCGACTCCGTGGCAGCCATCAACCAATTCGGCTTGGCAGACAAGGTCAGCTACGTCTCTACCGGCGGCGGCGCCCTCCTCGAATACATCGAAGGAAAGGAACTGCCGGGGATTACGGCGATACGGGGGTAATACTCCAAATAAAGAAAATGCATCCTGAGTTGCAATTATCTCAGGATGCATTTTTATTCCAACAAAATCACATGCGCCGTGGCATTGTCCATATCCGTCATCGTGCGCCCCACATTGGCATTGATAAACGTGGGGTCGCAAACCACGTAACGCTTGCCGTTGACCACCAAATAATCGCCCTTCACCTCCTCCGTAAAGCAAACCGCTGTCGCCAAATGTCCCGGATAATAGAGCAAAATGACCTCCAGCCCCATCAAATCACGCACTATACGGGAGAACAAAATGGAGCGGTCTTCACAGTCGCAATAAGGGTAATACAACGTCTCATCCGGGAAAAATGCACGGTCTTCTCCCCACACGACATCATCGTATTCATACACAAACGCCGTTTGCACCCAATTCAGCAGAATATTACTTGCTTCCCATTGGGACTTTCCTTCAATATACTCCCTCAATTGTGGATACAACATCGCACACACCTCTTCACTTGGCGGTACATTGGCATAAAACGCCCAACGGGTTCCAAAATCACCGTCAATCATAGAGGTAGGATAGGTGTCATAAAAGTCCAACAAATTCATATTAATTTCTATATCTATATCCATCGCTACGAAACGATCTGCGAGCAATTTTCGCATGGGTGAAAAGATTTCATCAAAATAAGGAACTTCAGCAATGGCTAATGAAAGGGATTTCTCTTGTGGAAAAGGAACTGCACAAATATACACTCTGCCCCGCATTTCTCCCAATGGGTAGAAACGTTCCCCATCAACCGTCCAAGAAGGCACATTATAAATCTCATTTTGAGTTGCATACAAAAGACACAATTTTTCATCCTGCCGAGCAATACGCACCTTGTAGCCGGATTGGCAATATAGGAAAGCCGTCAGTAAAACAGCCTCATTAGAATCCTCTCCCAAAAGAGAATCTGCCAATTCTTGCAACATCAATAAATAAGCCCAATCACAAAATTTTCTATCTTCCCGATGAAACAAGCAAGTAGAAAGAAGTTCATCATATCGCCCGTCTGCTAATACCAACCACATATCAGCAATTGTGTTATCATCACAACTCTCTAAATGGAAACGCTCTTCCCCATTCAATAAAACTCTGATGTTCGCTCCAAAAAACTCAAAATCAAAAGGTTTCCAAGTGGGATCCGGCAATGGAGATTGTATTGGACTAATAGGCTGCGGCTGCGGCTCTACCACCGGCACCGGCAACACCTTGTCAAAAGGAATGGGACGATTCTCAACGGGCTGCTCCCTGTCCTCTATCGGAGCCACCACCGGCGGCACCGGCTTTTCTTTCGGCTTCGGGACAGCAGGTCCCATCTCAAACTCCCGCCATGCCTCGCGCATAAATTCTGCATACTCCTCGTTGCACTTCCGCCGAAAATCTTCATACTCCCCCACCGCCTGCTTCCGAAACTCCTCATACTGCTCCCTTGCCGTCTTCTCCTCCTGTGCCTTTGCCGGCAATGCTGCCACACAAACTGCTATGCCTAAAAACAATATCCTTTTCATGTGCTCAATATTTAGAAATATATCCACTACTTCAGCTTCCATTCCCGCCACCCCGTCATCCCCGCTGCGGGAATCACCGTCGGAGTCTGCATCTTGCTGTTGTTCACTACGGAAGCCTTCTTCACTTCTCCTGTAATGTAATCCCCCAACTCGCCGAGCGTCACCTCGCCCCGCGTCTCTTGCAATTTCTTCAGCAGGAAGTAAGTGAACATCCCATGCCCCTTCTCTGCATACTGGTAAGCTGTCTCGTCCCCCTGTGCTGCCGTGAACACCACCATGTTCCCCTGCGGGGCTTCCTCCCGCACTTTGATGGCAACGCCACGTGCCGCCGTCATCATTCCGCTCTCACGCTTCGTCCCGCTGAAGCAGGCATCCAGGAACACCGTCACGCTCTCCGCCGGCACGCCGTTCAGCGTGGCATAAAAGTCCGCCAACGAAAAACCCGTCCCTGTATTGCTCCCGTAGCCGTCTGCCGGCAACAGATATGCACCCCGGCTGGATTCGTCCGGAATCCCGTGCCCGGCATAATACACAATGGCTTTCGCCTCTCCGTTGTATGCCGACAGCACCTGCCGCAACCAGTCCAACTCAAATTTCATATTATTGAGTGTCGCGTCCTTCAGCACGTGGACATTCTTTGCCGGAATGCCCAACGTCTTGCGGCAATACTCGGCAAACACCTCCGCATCGTTTCCTGCAAACGGCACCCGCGCCTCGTGCTGGTAATGCTCATTGCCAATCACCACCGCAAAAGTATTTGCCGCCGTCCCGCCCGTCACGGGAATATTCACATCCACACTCCGGTCTGTCACCACCGGCATCACCGGCACCTCACGCCGCACCGGGTCATTTCCCAAATTCACCTGCAGCGCCGGGAGGTTCAGTGCCAATTCTTCCCCGCCCGATTCCACCGGAACCGTGTTGCGATAGGTTTTCCCATCCAGGGTCACGTCCAATGCCACCAATGCCAACCGGTCGTCCCGAATACCGTAAGTCGGCTTCACCCGCGCTTCATTGAAATTTGCCTTGAAAGCCGGAGCCTCGTCCAGCGGCACTTGGACATATTGTTCGCCCCAATCGCCCAAGTCGATGGCATAGACGCTGTAATCCGCATCGTATCGTCCCAATGTACAAGGCAAATTGTCCGGTTCCATCTTCGCAATATAGCCCCGCCGCGCCTTTTCAGTCAGTTCCTTGACCCGCGCGTCCCGCGTCTGCGGGGTCACCCGCTGCTGCCATTGGGCAGTCGTCTCAAATTCCCTCTTCTGCTGCCATTCCCGCAAATCCCTGGCAATCACACCCAAGGCATAATAACTATACGTCTGTTTAAGGGCATCCACATCCACCGGCGTCGCATCGAAAGGTCCTTCTCCTTCCGGATAGATATACGCCACGCTCGAATTCAATCCCGTCACCTCCGTCAGCGCATCACAACCCGCAAACGCCTTGCTCCAAATCTCCTGGATGGAAAAGGGCAAATCTATCCGCCTCAATGCCTTGCAATTGGAAAATGCCCCTGCGCCAATGACCTCCAAATTCTGCGACAACACCACATCTTCCAGCTTCGGATTGCCCCCGAAAGCCCCCTTCCCGATTTTCGTCACCGAATTGCCCATGTCCACCTGGGTCAATTTCCCTTGCACCTTGTCATTCCAGAAAGCATAATCCCCAATCGCCCCTACATTATTCAGGAACAGCACAATGGTCATGCTCGGGCAAATCTTGGGCACATTCACGTCGATGGACTCCGCATCCGACAGCCCCAGCACCTGGATGCCGTTCAGGAAATAAGTATTGTGGTTCTTATACAGCGACAGCAGCGTCTCGTAGCTCATGCAAACGCCCCAATTATATTGATGGTCAATCTCCCGCTCGTTTGTCACAGACTTCAAATGCTGCGGCAAAAACAACACGCCTAAATTGCGGCAACCGGAAAAAACGCCTAAATTCAATTGTGTCAAATCCGTCAAATACAAATTCACCATGTTCAGATTCTCACACCACCAAAACACATTGTAACCTAAATCCTGCAGTCCGCCGGGTATTACCGCCTCTTTCAGCGAAATACAATACGCAAACGCCCGGTCCCCAATGCTCTTCAACGTCGTCGGGAACACCACCTCCTCCAATGCCCCGCAGCTGCTGAACGCACTGCTATAAATATCCTGCACGCCTTCCTCAATCACGACCCGCTGCAACGCCCGTTGCCCGGCAAATGCTGCCTTGCCGATATACCGCACACTGCCCGGCACCGTGATTTCCTCCACCACGTCGCCCCACTCCCCGTTCTTTTCCTTCTTGTTCTTCACCACCGTCACGGGATAGGACTGCTTCCCCACCGTAATCTCGGCAGGAATCGCAAATTGCTTCACTTTCAACTCGCTGGCACAAACCGCCGCCTCCCCGTTGCCCAACAATTCATACGTCACCCCGTCCACCTTCACTTCCTTTCCTGCAGGTGCAGCCCCCTGTGCCCCGCTGCCTGTCCCTAAGACAAGCCCAACCACCAAACAAAAAATCCATGCTTTCATAACCGACCTCTTCTCGTTCATCATTCATCGTTAATCCTTAATCAAAATCCCTTTCACCTCCACCCGCATCTCCGGGTCTTGCTTCCGGCATTTGAACAGCCATTCCTGGAACTCCTCGTAGGGCAATTCCCTCAGCTGCAATCCTTCCCCGGCATAATCCACTGCCTTGGTAAACAATTGCGGAGAGAATATCACGTAAATCTGGTTCAACTCCCCGTCCCGACTGCACGTCATCGTGTACTCGTCCACAATGCTCCGTTCTTCCACCGGCACGTCGTCAAGCGAAAAAAACACATAATGCCGGTTGCCCTCGATGGCGACCCGTCCCCCCGTATCGTTCCGGTAAGGCAACAGGCAATACGCCGTTCCTTCCGCATCCAGCAGGTACACCGTCAGGAAACCGTCCACCGGCGACCGGAACGACAGGTAAAGGTCGTCCCCGTTCCGGAATTCCTCGCCCTCAAAACGGTCTTCCGTCCCGTTGCGCAACACCTTCGCCTGGAAATCCACCGCCGCGTTCACGATTTCGCGGATCACCCCCTTCACCCGCACCGTCACTGCCAGCATCCCGTCCTCGTAAGCGATGTCATATTCCGGCTCCCCGTCCGTCCGGAGCCATTCGCCTCTCACCTCGCTCGCCCCAAGCGAGAGCAGCGAAACATCCGATTTTCCATTCTCATTCCTAACCCGCGTCGCATTGCTTTGCGTCACAATCGTTCCAAAAGCATCCGCAATCGCCTGCAACTGTGCCCGTTGCAAAGCCACCCGCCGAGCCTCCTCAATCGAAACATGCTCCGGGGCATAATACGTATAGGTCGCCGTCACCCGTTCTGTTTTCTGGGCAACGGCAACCGCTTGCAACCCAATGCAAAAACAAACCGCTAAAAACCAACGGGACAACATCTTACTTCCCGGATAAGATTTGCTCCAACTTCTTGTGCAAATCCTCGCTCTTCTTTTCCAATTCGCCGCGCAAAGCATTCTTCGCTGCTTCCTTTGCCATCTCAGCATTGTAAGCAATGCGCACCAGCACCTCCTTGTTCTTATTCTTCAGCGTGCGGTACATTTCCACGAGCGGAATCGTCCTGCCGATGCTCTGCGAAATCAGGGTCTTGCCCGCAGCCACCGTTTCCACAAGGGAAGCCGCTTCCCCTTCCGACAACTGCTTGTTTGCCACAGAATTGTCTATCAACGTGGTGATTTCTGTCTGAATTTGCCCGGCAAGGTTCTGCTTTGCCAGTTCCTGTGCCTGGAACTTGGCGGCATCATAATTCTCGCCAATGCTCATCGCCTCGCCCATCAAATACTTCGGATAACCGTAATCATCCGTCTCATACTGCATCAAATACGCCTTGTCCAATTGCTTCTCGATGGGCAATGCCCCCGGCGTCACCGTCCACCCCTCCTTCTCATAGCCCTTGGCATCCTTGCGGGCATCTTTGCTCGCTTTCTGGTTCAACTGCTCGCGCGTGTATTTTTCCACGGCTTTCCGGTCGCGTACCTCTTCCCGGGTGTTCTGTGCCGATGCCACCGTCGCCATCAGCATCCCCGCCAAAACCAAAATACTTAATCTTGCTTTCATCCGATTCCAATTATTTATTAAAACAAACATTCGATACCCGCAAAGATAAACTAATTTTTCAACCGACAAAAAAATTCCCCGTTAATTTTCAAAGAACCTTGCCCGCTCCTGAAAAAGGCATACTCCCCGCTTAGACCCCTCCCTAAATTCCAGTTACGCCACAGCTATTTCAGAGTTACGTGAGAGCTTCTATCTTCGTTCGTTATTCGATTATCCTTCGATTCTCGTTCGATTAAAATCGAAGAATATTCGAAGAATTATCAAAAAACAAACAAGAATTATACATCAGACAATATTCAGGCATTTATCTGGCATAACTGCTATTCAGGGAGGGGTCTAAGCGGGGAGTATGACCTATCGTAATGCGGCAAACAAAAAGAAGGCTGTATCAAAATGCCTTTTTTTCATACTCCCTCCCCCCTTCGGGGTACTCCCCCTAGCTTAGGGGAAGAGTTTAAAATATCTGGCAATCAAGCACCTCCACTAAGCTAGGGGAGGTTGCTGCGAAGCAGACGGAGGAGTATGATAGGCATTTTGATACAGCCCTCCAAATAGACATAAATTCCCGATGAGGGAAGGGGAGGGGGTTAATATTCATCCCAGGCCTTGATGGCGAGGTCTTCTTTGCGGACTTTGCAGAAGGCGTAGATGAAGGCGCTTGCCAGACGGGCGTTGGTGATGAGGGGGATGTTGAAATCTACGGCGGCACGGCGGATTTTGTAACCGTTATCCAATTCGCGGACCGTGTGGTTTTTAGGGATGTTCACGACCAAGCCGAATTGCTTCCGGCGGAGGCAGTCCATCACGTTGGGTTGCTGCGCTTCGTCCGGCCAATACAATTCTGTCACAGGCACATCATGCTCCCGAAAGAAACGCGCTGTGCCGGAAGTTGCAAAAATCCGGTAACCTTTGTCTGCCAGCATCCGCACGGGGTCCAAGAGTTCCGCCTTGCTGCGGCTCGGTCCGGAAGAGACCAG
The DNA here is from genome assembly GCA_944321145.1 of uncultured Odoribacter sp. Lineage (GTDB taxonomy): Bacteria > Bacteroidota > Bacteroidia > Bacteroidales > Marinifilaceae > Odoribacter. The sequence goes on from CALUKF010000029.1 coordinate 11,752, forward strand.
GATATCCCGTTCCGGCAGGGCATAGCCCACAGATACCATGCTTTTGAGCAATGCTTCGTAATAAGTCTCTCCGAGGCAGCCTACTTCGCCCGTAGAGGACATGTCCACGCCAAGCACGGGGTCTGCTTTCAGGAGGCGGGCAAAGGAAAACTGGGAAGCCTTCACGCCCACATAATCCAGGTCAAACACCGATTTATTCAACGCCTCCACCCGTTCGCCGAGCATGATGCGGGTTGCCAATTCAATGAAATTGCATTTCAGCACCTTCGACACGAAGGGGAAACTGCGCGATGCCCGCAAGTTGCATTCTATCACCTTGATGTCGTTGTCCTTGGCGAGGAACTGCATATTGAAAGGACCGGAAATGTCCAGTTCTTTCGCAATAGAGCGGGCAATCTTCTTGATACGCCGCATGGTCTCCACATAGAGTTTCTGTGCAGGAAAAACAACGGTGGCGTCACCGGAATGCACACCGGCAAACTCCACGTGTTCGCTGATGGCGTATGCCTTGATGTCGCCGTTTTGTGCTACGGCGTCGATTTCCACTTCTTTCGCCTGCTCAATAAATTCGGTCACTACGACCGGATGCTCTTTGGATACCTCTGCTGCCAAGTCGAGGAAATGCGACAATTCCCGACGGTCGGACACCACATTCATTGCCGCGCCGGAAAGCACGTAGGAAGGACGGATGAGCACGGGGAAACCCACTTCGTCCACAAAACTGTATATTGACTCCAAATCCGTCAATTCCCGCCAGCGGGGCTGGTCGATGCCCAGGCGGTCGCAGAGGGAAGAGAATTTCTGGCGGTCTTCTGCCCGGTCGATGGACTCTGCCGAAGTGCCCAAAATCGGGACATGCTCACCCTTCAGCCGCATGGCTAAATTATTGGGAATCTGACCACCTGTGGAAACAATCAAACCACGGGGCTGCTCCAGGTCTACGATGTCCATTACCCGCTCGAAGGACAGTTCGTCGAAATAAAGGCGGTCGCAGGTGTCGTAGTCCGTGCTCACCGTCTCGGGGTTGTAGTTAATCATCACGGAACGGTAGCCCATCTGCTTGATGGTATGGAGCGCGCTCACGCCACACCAGTCGAACTCTACACTGCTCCCGATGCGGTAAGCGCCGGAACCAAGGACTATGACCGAACGCCCATCGTGCTCATAGCAGACATCATTTCCCGCCCCATGGTAAGTGACGTAAAGATAATTCGTCCGGGCAGGATATTCCCCGGCAAGCGTATCTATTTGCTTGACACAAGGAAGAATGCCACACTTTTTACGGTAGGCGCGCACCTCCAACATCCGTTCGTGCAGGGAGCGGCTGCCGTCTTTCACCGCCAGGCGGGCAATCTGGAAATCCGAAAAACCAGCCTGCTTCGCCTTGCGCAAAAGAACCGGGCTAATGCCCTCAAGGACAGCGTACCTGTCTAACTCCTCCTTCAAACGGTGGATGTTCAGCAAACGCTCCAAGAACCAAGGGTCGATGCGGGTCTTGCCGTGGATTTCCTCCACCGTATCTCCCCGGTCGAAAGCGGCAGCAATGGCAAAAATGCGCTTGTCCGTGGGATTTTCCAATTCCTCATCAATGTCAGCGATTTTCACACTGTTGCCCACGAAGCCGTGCATGCCTTGCCCCACCATGCGCAAGCCTTTCTGGATGGCTTCCTCAAAAGTGCGCCCGATGGACATGACTTCGCCTACACTTTTCATGGAAGAGCCCAGTAATTTCGACACCCCGTCGAACTTGCCCAAATCCCAACGGGGAATCTTGCACACCACATAATCCAATGTCGGCTCGAAACAAGCGGTCGTCACCTTTGTCACCGAGTTTTTCACCTCATGCAGCCCGTACCCCAGCCCCAGTTTGGCAGCGACAAACGCCAAGGGATAGCCCGTCGCCTTGGATGCCAGCGCACTCGAACGGGAAAGGCGGGCATTGACTTCAATCACACGATAATCCTCGGAATCAGGGTCTAAAGCGTATTGCACGTTGCACTCCCCAATGATACCGATGTGGCGGATGATACGGATAGCAATGGCACGCAATTTATGGTATTCGCTGTTGCTCAAGGTCTGCGAGGGGGCAACCACGATGCTCTCGCCGGTGTGAATGCCGAGGGGATCGAAATTTTCCATGTTGCACACCGTAATGCAATTATCATAGCGGTCGCGCATGACCTCGTACTCCACCTCCTTCCAGCCTTTCAATGACTCCTCGACCAGAATTTGCGGGGAATAGGAAAAGGCACTGGCAGCCAGGCGTTCCAATTCTTCGCGGTTGGCACAAAAACCGGAACCCAAACCGCCCAGCGTGTAAGCAGCACGCACAATGAGGGGATAGCCCAACTCTTCTGCAGCAGCCAAGGCTTCGTCGAGGGTGTTGGCAGCTACGCTGCGCGGGGTTTTCACGCCGATTTCTTTCAGTTTACGGGCGAAAATCTCACGGTCTTCCGTATCGATGATTGCCTGTACAGGCGTACCTAACACCTGTACGCCATACTTTTCCAAAACGCCCCGCCGGTACAATTCCACACCACAATTCAAGGCTGTCTGCCCGCCAAAAGAAAGCAGGATGCCATCGGGACGTTCCTTTTTGATGACCTCCTCGACATATTCCGGCGTGACCGGCAGGTAGTAAATCTTGTCTGCCACCCCCTCTGAGGTCTGCACTGTGGCAATGTTCGGATTGATTAAGACACTGTACTTCCCTTCTTCGCGGATGGCTTTTAACGCCTGGGAACCGGAATAATCGAATTCGCCTGCCTGTCCGATTTTCAAAGCACCGGAGCCTAAGAGCAATATTTTGTTCACTTCTTTCATCATTTATCGGATTTTTGGGTTTTTGCCTGCTTCATATTCTCTATAAACCAATCGAAAAGAAATTCCGTATCCACGGGACCGCTGGAAGCCTCCGGGTGGAACTGCGCGGAAAAGAAAGGTTTGGTTTTGTGGCGGATGCCCTCATTCGTGCCGTCATTCACGTTCACGAAAAGCGGTTCCCAATCCGCCGGGAGCGTCTTGTCGTCGATGGCAAAACCGTGGTTCTGGGAAGTAATAAAGCAACGGTTTGTACCCGGCTGCATCACCGGCTGGTTGTGGCTGCGATGACCATATTTCATTTTATAGGTTTCTGCGCCTGCCGCCCTTGCCATCAATTGATTGCCTAAGCAAATGCCCATAATCGGGGTGTCGCCTTTCAAAGCCTGGCGGATATGGGCAATGGTCGCCTCACAACGGGCAGGGTCGCCGGGACCGTTGGAGAGGAAAATGCCGTCGCAGTCCTCCTGCGTAAAGTCGTAGTCCCACGGCACGCGCTTCACCCGCACCCCACGGCTCAGAAGACAGCGGAGAATGTTGTACTTCACGCCGCAATCCACCAACACAACCCGCAAATCGCCTTCGCCGTATTCCACCGCTTCGCGGGTGGACACCTCTGCCACGATGTTGTGCGCGTTGGGGTCAAAAAAAGGGACGGGTGAATCAGCAAATTCAATCCGTCCCAACATGGTGCCGTGTTCTCTGAGCTTCTGCGTCAATGCCCGGGTATCTATACCAAAAAGTCCCGGTACCTGTTGTTCTTGCAACCACTGACCGAGACTTTTTTGCGAATTCCAATGATGATAGGCGAACGAGTAATCCGAAATGACGAGCGCCGTGCAATGGATTCTGTCGGACTCGAAATATTTCGAAATGCCCCATTCCGTTTTGTCTATCGGGACGCCGTAATTCCCAATCATCGGGTAAGTCGGCACCAGGATCTGCCCTTTGTAAGAAGGGTCTGTCAAACTCTCCGGATAACCGGTCATTGCCGTATAAAAAACAACTTCCCCGGATACCGATTTCTCGTAACCAAAGGAAGTTCCTTCATACTCCGTCCCGTCTTGCAGGACTAATTTTGCTTTCTTCAAATGCTGCATATCTCTATTTTCATGAACTGATTTCGCATAAGCCTAAATTGGCACGAAGGTAGAGACATTTTTTTGAACAAACAATAGAAGTAGTGTGGTTTTAATATAAATTTTGAAATTATAAATTATGCCATTTTTCCAGAAACTAATTCATTATGCAGATAATCATATATATAACCTGCACTTTGATAATATAAACCGGTAGAAGAATTGGAAAGACGGTCGAATGTATCCGAATTATAAAACATTTCTAATGCCTGTTCCATATCACAATGCCATTCTTCCATCAGCATGGTCACAAGTTCCACACTCAATGCTTCTTTCATAAATTGTATTTGCTTTTCATTCAATCTCATAACCTTTTCAAATAAGATAATGCCCGTTCTGTTCCAAAATAATATTGAATAGTCAATCCTTTTGAATATTTTAATTCTTCTATTAAACGTTCCATCGAAATATCACCTTCAGTGTAACGGCGAAGTTGATAAGTCACACCATCGGAGACAAATAAAATCCTTGTAAGGCTTAGAGCGCGACAAGTCAGGCTTTTCAATCATCATATTTGAACCGTGATACAATTTCATACTAAACCTCCTCCATTTCTATTACATACCAAGGTAAGCGCTTCAATCGTATCTTCAAATGACTGTGTATGCATAACATCGTAATGCTTTTTCAAAAAGTCCAAACCTTTAAAACGACGTAAATAATTGAATGCCTGCTTTTGCTTAATGTGATAGGCATTCGCAAAATCCGTTATTAAAGCAATCGTATATTCCAATCTATTTTTTTCTTCACGTGACATATTTCCGCCTTTTTGATATCTTAAGGGCAAAGTTAGTGATTTTCTTAGATATTCCATATTAAGAGAAAGGGAAAAGTTAAGGTTACTAAGGTATTTCTTCCCACCTCCTGGCTCCTTTCTTGCACCTTGGGTGCACCTTCCTTGCTCTGCTGAGCACCTAAGGTGCAAGAAGGGAGCCGGAAAGGTGCAAGAAGGTGGGAAGAAACATAAAAGAAAGTGCTTGGAAAAAAATTCGTTTTGAAGTCTGGAAAGAATGTCGTACCTTTGTTGTACACTATAATGTACAAAAATAAAATGCCATGAGAGTTATCAGTTCATCGGAATTAAGAAATAACATGAAGAAATACCTTGATTTGGCTATCCAAGAAAAGATAGTTATTCAAAGAGGTAGGAATGAAACTTTTGTATTGACAAAAGAAGAATATTTAGAACCGGATGAGGATTTAAGACGTGCCATTTGCGCAAAAGAATTATTGGCAGGCATTGAAACAGATATAAGAGAAGCGTATCGGAAAAAATATAGCTTATGATTGTCTTGTTTTTACCCGAAATCCGGCAATATTTCAAAGAATTGGAAGATATTCTATTGGAAAAAGAATACTTTAGCTTTGAAGAGTCGGCTGTTCAATATGTACGAAAACTCATCCTGGACATTGAATACACCCTCCCAAGCCGCACAAGCAAAATTGCTCCTGCTTATTTTGAACGATACGGGAAAAATATGCGTTATTCTACATTTCGGAAAAACAAAAATACAGAATGGTATGTATTTTTCAATAAATATGAGGAAAACGGAGAAATTATTTACTTGGTAAGATTCATCGGCAACAACCATACTTTGGCAAAATACCTGTAGCAATATCTATTTTATTTGACTTTACCTAACAAAATTGAAATACCATGCGTAACAAGACAAAACGATTGCTGACGATACGAAAATTGATAGAATCGGAATTGATTTCCTCGCAAGAGGAGTTGTTGTTCCGATTGAAGGAATTGGATGTGGAGGCAACACAAAGCACGTTGTCGCGGGACTTGAAATTCATGAAAGTCGCTAAGATTCCTCATAAGGAAAAGGGGTATATTTATGTAATTCCGGACAACATCCAAAATGAGCAACGGGAAGAAAAGGTTTCTGCCATCATCACGGATACCATTTTAAGCATTGATTTTTCGGGTACGATGGCGATTATCAAAACGTTGCCGGGGTATGCAACAGCAGTAGCTGCATTGATTGACAATGAGAATTATTTTGAGATTTTGGGGACGATTGCGGGTGATGACACCATTTTTCTTGCCATGCGCGAAGGGGTCAGCCGCAGCGAACTAATTGACGCATTGGTAACGGTGCATCCCGCCATTCACATGCTGTATAAATAAATTTCTGAAATTCCCTTGCTTTAAATTTTTATATATCACGAATTAGCCGTAATATTGCAGCCCATATTTGATTAAATGTCATGCAAGTATTTAATACTAAAAATGAATTAGTTAGTCTAATCGATAAGCTCAAAGGAGAGCATAAGACGATTGGATTTGTGCCTACGATGGGCGCTTTGCACGAAGGACATTTGTCTCTCGTGGAGGAAGCTAAGAAGGAATGCGACGTAGTGGTCGTCAGTATATTCGTGAATCCGACGCAATTCAATGACCCGGAAGATTTGAAGAGGTATCCCCGTACATTGGAAAATGACTTGGAATTGTTGAGGACGCTTGACTGTGATGTGGCATTTGCCCCCTCGGTAGAAGAAATTTATCCGGAACCGGACACGCGGAAATTCAATTTCGGTTATTTGGAGACTGTGATGGAAGGTGCCCGGCGTCCGGGACATTTCAATGGAGTAGGGCAGGTGGTCAGCCGATTGTTTGACATTGTCCGACCGGACAAGGCATTTTTTGGCATGAAAGATTTCCAGCAGATTGCCATTATTAAAGAAATGGTCAGACAGCTGCATTATCCCATTGAAATTGTGCCTTGCCCCATTGTACGCGAAGAAAGCGGATTGGCACGCAGTTCACGGAACACACTGTTGGATGAAGAGCACAGAAAAAATGCAGCCCACATTTATGAAACTTTGAGGAAGGTGCATTACCTGATTCCAGAAAAAAGCGTGGAGGATGTCAAACAATGGATTACAGATGAAATAAACGAAAATCCGTTTTTGGAAGTCGAATATGTGGAAATTGTGAATTTCGATACATTGAAAGTCGTGAAAGACTGGAGCGAACCAGGCAAAAGAGTGGCTTGTGTAGCAGTTTATGCCGGCAAAATCAGACTTATTGATAACATTGTATTCTAAACAAGATGTATATAGAGGTAGTAAAATCCAAGATTCATAAGGTGACAGTCACCGAAGCCAATCTGCAATACGTGGGCAGCATTACAATAGATGAAGCCCTGATGGACGCTGCCAATATTATTGAAAACGAGAAAGTACAGATTGTCAATGTCAATAATGGCGAAAGGCTGGAGACATACGTGATTCGCGGTGAACGAGGTTCCGGAGTGGTTTGCCTGAACGGACCTGCTGCTCGAAAATGCGCTGTGGGAGACGTAGTCATTATTATTTCTTACGCTTCAATGGATTTTGAAGAAGCTAAAACACACAAGCCTACTTTGGTTTTTCCCGATACGATAACCAATCAATTGATTTGAAATGGTTAGTTATTCTAAAAGATTAAGAGACAGTGTGAAACTGTCTCTTTCTTATTTTCAGACATTGATAGCCAAGACTTTGTTTCCGGTTACAAAACCGTTAAGTTTATGTTTAAAACTTATGAAGCGATTTTGGCTTTTTCATTTTGAAAAAAGAAAAAAGCATATAAGAGGAGGCGTATCCGGATTGGCAAAAAAAGAAAGCGATTTTAGTTGCCTATTTTTGCTGATGTTTCTAACACTGCAAAGAAAAAATCTTTTCCTCATTTCCCGTTGTGGAGAAGTTATTGACATCGGTGAATAAATAAGACAAATTACTCATCCATAAATTGATATGCGCCATTAATCTGTTGATAAATTCAGGCTTTATGCTAAAAACGGAAGTAGCAAGAGAAGCGCAAAAAAGTTACCAAAAAGACTAACCGGCTATCATCAACAGCATGTATTTTTTTAAAAAGAAAAAATGAATATGATATTTTACCTGCTGAAAAAACTTTGTTTGCCGGATATTTCGTAGAAAAAAGAAAAATGTGTAAGTTTGGGATTCGTTTAAATGAAATAAATGCATAGGCTATGAAAGTAAAAGTAATCAACCGCTCCAAGCATCCGCTGCCTGAATATAAAACAAAGTATTCAGCCGGAATGGACATTCGTGCAAATATCGAAGAACCCATCGTGTTGAAACCTTTGGAACGAAAATTGATTCCTACGGGATTGTTTATAGAATTGCCGGAAGGTTATGAAGCACAAATCCGTCCGCGCAGTGGTTTGGCATTGAATGAAGGATTGGGATTGTTGAACAGTCCCGGTACCATCGATGCTGATTACCGGGGAGAAATTGGGGTAATTGCTGTCAATTTATCTAACAATGTGATTCAGATAGAAGATGGAGAACGCATTTGTCAAATGGTTATCCAGAAAGTGGAACAAGCGGAATGGATAGAAACGGAGATTTTAGAAGATACGGAACGCGGGGCAGGAGGTTTCGGCCATACAGGAAAATGAGAGATTGTGGTATGAAACGTTGGGTAGCTTTATTGTTAATGCTTTCGTTGTCTCTGGGCGCGTTTGCGGATAAGAAGAAAAAAGATGCGGTGCCACAAGAGTTGGACGAAGTTCGCAATGAGGAATTTGATTATGCTTTTATGGAAGGCGTCCGAAATAAAATTATCGGGAATTTCAATGAAGCTTTGAGTTGGTTTGGCAATTGTTTAAAGATTTTGCCTAAAAGCCCGGTGGCTCAATATGAGATTGCCGATTTGTTGACGATGGCTGAGAAATATACTGAGGCTTTGGAATTTGTACGGGGGGCTGTAGCCGGAAATCCGGATAATATATGGTATAAAGTCTTGCTGGCAAACGTCTTGCAGAAAAAGGCGATGATAGAGGATGCCTGTAATGTGTATGCTGAAATCATAGAAGAGTATCCTGACAGGGAAGAGTTTTATTTGATTGAAGCTGCTTTGTATGCATCCATCGAAAAATGGCAGAAAGCCATTGAAGTATATGATAAATATGAGGCGCATTTCGGAGTGACAGAACCGGCTTCGATTGAAAAAATTCGTCTGTACACACGGCTGGAAAATTCCAAAAAAGCTTCTGCAGAACTGTTGAAATTGATTCGGAAATTTCCGGAACGCAGTGAATATTTAAGTCTTCTGGCAGAATTGTATTTCAATTACGACCAGGATAAAAAAGGCTTGCAAATTTTAAACCGGTTGTTGAAAGCAGAACCGGATAATGGTTTTGTACATTTTTATCTTGCTGATTATTATAGAGATAAAAAACAGTTTGAAGAAGCGGACAAGCATACACAAGCGGCTTTGGTGAGCGATAAATTGGATAATAATTTCAAAATCCAATATCTTTTGCGGTTGATATTGAATGCTGATACAACTCTAGTAACTGAAGAACAATTGGATGCTTATATGGCAATTTTAATGGAAAAGTATAGTGACGACCTTGCTGTCAGGGCTTTGCATTCCGATTTTTTGCGTAAAGACAACAAATTGCAAGAGGCTAAAAAAGAGTTGGAATACATCCTTTCGCGAGACAAAAACAATTACTTGATTTGGGAAGAATTGCTTTTGTTGTATAATGATTTGCAAGACACTGCTACCATGTATGCCCGAAGTCTGGAAGCCATTCAGTACTTTCCTGAACAGCCTTTGCCTTATGCGTTGGCGGGCATGAAATTGATGATGGATGGTGATTTTGAAGGCGCTCTGCCGTTTCTGGAAGAAGGTCTGGAATTGAGTGGGGATAATCAACCCATGCGTTCACAGTTCTATTCCTTTTTGGGTGATTGCTATTATGCTTTGGACAGGGCAGAGACTGCTTTTCTGATGTATGAAGAAGTGTTGAAAATCAATCCGAATGATGCGTTGGTATTGAATAATTACGCTTATTATCTGGCTTTGCGGAAAGAAAATTTGAGCAAGGCAGAGCAAATGAGTGCCCAGGCGGTGAAATTAGATCCCAATAACGCGACGGCTTTGGATACCTATGCCTGGGTATTGTATGTACGGGGCAATTATTCACAAGCCCGTTTTTATATGAAACTGTGTTTGGAAAAAGTGACTGAACCTTCCGGCGTGTATTTTGACCATTATGGTGACATTCTTTATAAATATGGCTCAAAATCAGAGGCTTGGGATATGTGGAAAAAGGCTTTGGAATTGGGTTTGGATGATGAGGAAGCATTGGAAATTTTGAAACAAAAAGTGGAAACCGGCATTTTACCTGAATAAGGGATTGCGTATGAAGAAATGGAAATGGATAGGCATATTAGGGATAGCGATGTCAATGTTTTCTTGCCGCACGGCGCAACATTTGACAAACGGGGGAGAAGTGCCTTTTTTGTCTGCAAGTAAATTGTGGAAGCAAATGGAAATGAATGCTTTTCAAGATAGTACTTTCTTTGCCAAACGCATAGAGGTTACTCTGTCTGATGATGGAAAGTCTGAGCATTTCAAGGCTTCGTTGCGGATGAAAAGAGACGATTTTATGCAGGTTTCAGTGACAGCCCCTTTGGGTATTGAAATGGCAAGGGTGCTTTTAACCCGTGACAGTATTAAATTCATGGATACCTATCATAAACAGTATTTTATGACAGATTATGCCGGTTTTTACCGACGATATAAGATACTGGTGTCATACGATTTTTTACAGCAGGTGTTCACAAATGCTTTTTTTTCTTTTGACTTGAATGAGAAAGAGCCTGTGAAGATAAAACATTATAAGTTAGAGCCAATGGCTGAAGGGTATAGATTGTGGACAACGGAGCGGCAAGGCAATGAAAAACGGGGAGAGCGTTCGTTGCAGAAATGGGAATCTTTTATCAGTGCAAAACATTTCCGTCCTTTGCTTTTATCTGTGGAAGATTTGGATAAGGGGACAACTTTCTCTGTGGCTTATGACGGATTTACGGATTTTAATGGGACTCTCTTTCCAGAAAAAATGTGTTTTCGTTTTTTATCGGGAAAAGAAAATGTAGTTTTGGAGTTGAAATTCCAGCGGATAGAATTTAATGTACCGGTGGAATCCCGATTTCGGATTTCGCCAAAATATAAACGAATGGAGTAAAAAGGATGAACTGTGTTAAATGGGTCATATTGTGTTTTGTGCTTTTGTGGTCTTCGACAGCTTTTTCGCAGTCGATAGACGACATTCGCAAGCAAAAAGAAAAGGCTGAAAAGGAGATTGTTTACTTGAATAAATTGTTGAAAGATGCTGCCAAAGACAAGTCGGCATCTACAGAAAAAGTGAACATTTTGCAGGAGAAAATTGTACAGGGTGAACGGGTGTTGCATTCCTTGTCACAGGAATTGGATTATTTGCGCAATGGGATTTCGCAGAATGAAAACCGTATTGCTGAGTTGCAGCAAGAAAAAGAATCTCTTTTGGAATTGTATGCAAATCTGATTTATGGGACCTGGAAAAAACGGAACAAAGTGGATAAATTGATGTTTATTCTTTCGGCTTCGGATTTTAACCAGGCGTATAACCGTTTCCGGTATTTTCAGCAAATTCAGGAATATTCAAAGCGTCAGTTGGAATTGATAGGTCAGGTAAACGATTCTTTGAATGTGAAGAATAAAGAATTGAACCGTTTGATTGAGCAGAAAAATGATTTGTTGAATACGATGAATACCAAAAATCGGGAATTGGAGTCTGAACGGTTGCAAGAAAGCCGCTATGTAAATGCTTTGCGAAAGAAGGAGAAAGAACTGAAGAAAAAGTTGGATGCCGAAATGAAAAACCGCCAGCGTTTGGCAAAAGAGTTGAATCGTCTGATTACCCAGCAAACGAAAAAGGCTTCCTCCGGTGGAAAAGGGCAATTGACTCCCGAAGAGAAATTGTTGTCGGATGATTTTGCAAAAAATAAAGGCAAGTTGCCTTGGCCGGTGGAGGAGGGGTTTATTTCAGAGAAATTTGGGGTGAGCGTTCATTCTTTGCACAAGTATTTGAAGATTTCGAATGACGGAATTGATATTACGACTTCCAGGAATGCTGATGTCCGAGCGGTGTTTAAAGGGATAGTTTTGGATGTCTGTTTTGTGCCCGGATTGAATTATATGATATTGATTCAACATGGTAATTACTTTACGGCTTATCCCAATCTTTTGGATGTGCAAGTAAAGAAAGGGGATGCAGTAGAGACCAAACAGGTTTTGGGCAAAATCGGTTACGATAGTGAAAAAGGCAGTGTTTTGAATTTTCAGATATGGCAAAATGTAGGTAAAACCCAACCGGTCAAGTTGAATCCGGAACTTTGGTTGGCTAAATAAAGTAATGATGTTATGGAACATATCTATTTTTATACGGAAGGTTCAGTAGAGTTTCCTGCTTTTTTTTCCGAAAAACAGGCAGACGCTTGGTTGGAGGCAATAGCTGCGCATTACGGCAAGCGATTAGGAGATTTGAATTACATCTTTTGCGATGACGAGTATATTCTTTCGGTCAATCGTCGGTATCTTCAGCATGATTATTATACCGATGTGATTACTTTTGACTATTCCCATGGAAATATTCTTTCCGGTGATGTTTTCATCAGTTTGGATACGGTGCGTTCGAATGCTGATTTGTTTGCCGTGACTTATGAAGAAGAATTTCATCGGGTATTGTGTCATGCTGTACTTCATTTGATAGGTTTTAAGGACAAAACGGAACCGGATAGTGCACAGATGCGGCAGAATGAAAATATTTGCTTAGACCTTCTTAAAACGCTTTGAAATGGCAACTTTATTACCTGAATACGATGTGATAGTAGTCGGTGCCGGTCATGCCGGTTGTGAAGCGGCTTGTGCAGCTGCCCATTTGGGTTCGCGAGTGTTACTTATTACATTGGATATGAATAAGATAGCACAAATGTCTTGCAATCCGGCAATTGGCGGGATAGCAAAAGGGCAAATTGTGCGCGAAATTGATGCTTTGGGTGGCATGACGGCTTTGGTGACTGACCGTAGTTCCATACAGTTCCGTATGTTGAACCTCTCCAAGGGACCTGCTATGTGGAGTCCGCGTGCTCAATGCGACAGGATGAGGTTTTCAGAAGAGTGGCGACGCATTTTGGAAGAAACAACAGGATTGGATTTATGGCAGGATGATGTGATAGAACTTATCGTTGAGGATGGGGTAGTGCGGGGAGTGAAAACTACCTTGGGCGTGGCATTTTATAGTCAAAAGGTTATATTAACAAATGGTACTTTTTTAAACGGTTTAATACATATTGGACGTGTTAGTTTTGAAGGGGGGCGTATTTCTGAGCCGGCATCCCATGGCTTGACCCACCAATTGGCTGAATTGGGTTTTGAAACAGGACGGATGAAAACAGGTACGCCTGTGCGGATTGACGGGCGTACTGTCGATTTTTCAAAATTGACAAAGCAAGAGGGTGATGATGATTTTCATTGTTTTTCTTATTTGGATTTTGATTATAGGAACAATCTTATTCACCGTCCTTGTTATCTGGCTTATACCAATGAACGGGTACACGAGGTGTTGCGCGAAGGTTTTGCAGACAGTCCTTTGTTTAACGGCACCATTCAAAGTATAGGTCCTCGGTATTGTCCGAGCATTGAAACCAAATTGGATACTTTTGCTGAGCGTACAAGCCATCATCTTTTTTTGGAGCCGGAAGGAGAGCGGACGGCTGAGTTTTATCTGAATGGTTTTTCTTCTTCCTTGCCTTGGGACATTCAATGGCGCGGTTTGCGGTTGATAGAGGGATTTGAGCATGTAAAGATTTATCGTCCCGGTTATGCCATCGAATATGACTATTTTCCGCCTACGCAGCTTTACCATACTTTGGAAACGAAAGCCGTCAAAGGACTTTATTTTGCAGGTCAAATCAATGGGACGACGGGTTATGAGGAAGCTGCTGCCCAAGGGTTAATGGCAGGTATTAATGCTCATTTGGCAATTCATGGTGGTGATGACTTTATTTTGCGGCGGGATGAAGCTTATATTGGAGTGTTGATTGATGATTTGGTGACTAAAGGTGTAGACGAACCTTATCGGATGTTTACTTCGCGTGCAGAGTATCGGATTCTTTTGCGGCAAGATAATGCGGATGCACGTCTGACTCCAAAAGGATTTGAGTTAGGTTTGGTCACTCGTGACCGTTATGCAGTTTACATTGATAAAATGCGTGACCGTGACGCTTTGATAGATTTTATTCAAGGCTACAGTGTAAAGCCGGACGAGATTAATTCTTTTTTGCTTGCTTTGGAAACAGCGCCTTTAAAACAAGGATTGAAGTTGGTGGATATTCTTTCTCGTCCGCAGGTAAGTTTAAATGCTTTGATTGGCTTTCTTTCTCCTTTGCGGGAATTTGTAGAAAACCATCAAATGCGCGATGAGGTGGTGGAAGCAGCCGAAATAGAATTGAAATATTCAGGATATATAGAGCGTGAGCGTCTATTGGCAGATAAGTTGGCTCGTTTGGAGAATTTGGTTATTGCGGACAAATTCAATTATGCAGAGCTGACAAATCTTTCCATCGAAGCTCGTCAAAAATTGCAGAAGATTCAACCGCGTACCATTGGACAGGCATCCCGAATAAGCGGAGTGTCGCCGGCAGACATAAATGTTTTATTGGTTTTGTTGGGAAGATAGGAAAACAAGAAAAATGTTTCACGTGGAACATTTTACTGCGAATAGCTATAATGTGCGAATAAGGAATATGAAAATGATAAATAATTGGAGAGATTTATGAGACAAATAACAGGGAATGTTGTAGATTTGCATCACAGGAAAATTTTTCCGGGAATACTTACTATCGAAGGTGAACGTATTGTTTCAATAGAAGAAACGAATGGATGGTACAGCCATTACATTACTCCAGGCTTAATAGATGCGCATGTACATATCGAGAGTTCGATGCTGACTCCTTTGGAATTTTCTAAATTAGTTGTCCGGAAAGGAACGATTGCCGTAGTGACCGATCCGCATGAGATTGCAAATGTATTGGGGCGGAAGGGAATTGATTTTATGCAAGAAAATAGTCAGGAAACGTCTTTAAAAATATATTTCACCATTCCTTCTTGTGTACCTGCTACTCCATTTGATTATTCTGGCAGCAATCTTTCGGCAGATGATGTGGAGGATTTATTTGCCAGCGGGAAATTTGTTGGCTTATCAGAGATGATGAATGTACCGGGTGTTTTACAAAAGGACGAAGAAGTCATGCGTAAATTGGCATCTGCGCAAAAGAGAGGTTTGCCTATTGACGGGCATGCTCCGGGATTGAGGGGTAAGGATTTGAAAGCATACATAGCAGCAGGAATTTCCACCGATCATGAGTGTTCAAATTTGGAAGAGGCGTTGGAGAAAGTGCGCCAAGGCATGAAAATTATCATCCGTGAAGGAAGTGCGGCAAAAAACTACAATGCCTTAAAATCTCTGATTGGGATTTGTCCGGAGAATCTTATGTTTTGCACCGATGACTCACACCCGGGAGATTTGATAGCATCCGGTCACATCAATAAGATTGTCCGCAAGGCAGTGGCTGATGGTTTCGATGTATTCGATGTATTGAAAATAGCCTCTTTAAATGCTGCTGCACATTATGGATTAGAAATAGGCAGTCTGAAAGTGGGGGATAAAGCAGATTTTGTAATATGGAATAACTTGAAAGATTTTCAGGCATACGCTGTTTTTATAGATGGAAAACAACAATTCGACGGTTTTGAATCTGCGTGGGACAGGAGAGTGACAGATGTTTTTGGCAGGAATGATTTGAATCGTTTTGAGCGGGAACCGATAACAGAGCAAGAGATACGGAAGCCAGTTCGGGATGAAATCACTTGTATTGAAGTTTTCGATGGGGAATTGGTAACAGGGAAAAAAGTCTTCCCTGTGGAGGGTTCTCTTTCTAATTTAGAATCGGACAAGGAGCGCGATGTGTTGAAAATCGTTTACATGAACCGTTATCAGAACTTGTCGCCCCAAGTGGCTTATATCCACGGGGTGCATCTGCAGCGCGGAGCATTTGCCACGAGCATCACGCATGACTCGCATAACATCATATCGGTGGGTTGCACTGACCGGGAAATTACAGCTGCAATAAATGCGGTCATTGCTTCAAAAGGAGGATTGTTTATTGCCGATGGGGAAGAGGTGACTGGTATGCCTTTGCCCATTGCCGGCATCATCAGTGATAGGGAATATAGAGAAGTGGATAGAGTGTGGGGCAATTTGATGGAGAAATTAAAGGAAATGGGCTGCACTTTGTCATCGCCTTTTATGACCCTTTCTTTCATGGCACTGATAGTCATTCCGGAATTGAAAATAGGGGAGAAGGGATTGTTTGAATATAGTAAATTTAGTTTCATTTCCTGACCATGGCTCTATACGACGAGGAATTGCGTTCGAAAGTCAACGAACTGCCTACCAATCCGGGTGTGTACCAATATTTTGACAATACTGGTACCATCATTTATATAGGTAAGGCTAAAAATCTGAAAAATAGAGTATTATCCTATCTTAATAAAACAAATCAATCAACTAAGACAAGATTATTAGTCAGTAAAATAGCTGATTTGCGTTACATCGTAGTGAACAGCGAGCAAGATGCCCTTTTATTGGAAAACAATCTTATCAAAAAGTACAAGCCCAAGTATAATATTTTGCTGAAGGACGACAAATCTTATCCCTGGATTTGCATCAAGAAGGAACCTTTCCCGCGGGTATTCCTGACGCGGCGTTATGTGCTTGACGGGTCTGAATATTTTGGACCTTATACATTTGGCAAAATGGCAAACCTGCTCATCACATTGATAAAATCCCTTTTCAAGTTGCGCACGTGCAATCTGAACCTTACCGAAAAAGCCATTTGTGAGCATAAATTCAAAGTTTGCCTGGAACATCACATCGGGAATTGTGCTGCCCCCTGCATTTCCAAAATCAGCAAAACGGAGTATGACGAGTACATTGACCAAATCCGGACTATCCTGAAAGGCAATTTGTCGGTGGTTATCCGCATCTTGACAAACCGGATGATGAAATGCGCCGAAGAATTGAAATTTGAAGAGGCTGAACGTTTTAAACGTGACTTGGATTCCATCAAAACCTATCAGTCCAAATCGACCATTGTTCGTACCTCCATCCACGACACCGATGTTTTTTCCTACATCGAGAATGAGAAATATGCCTACGTCAATTACTTGCGGATTATTCACGGAGCCGTTATGCAGGTGCATACCATTGAGTTGGAGAAAAAAATCGAGGAGGAAAAAGAGGCTTTGCTCTCGTTTGCCATTTGTGAAATCCGCCAATTGGTGAACAGTCATTCCAAAGAAATCATCGTGCCCTTTTATCCGGACGTACAGTTGGAAGGCGTGCAGTATGTCATTCCCCAGCGCGGTGACAAAAAGCAATTGTTGGATTTGTCTGAGCGCAATGCCCGTTTCTATCGTTTAGACCGTGATCGTTCCCGTGGAGAACGGAAAGAGACTTCTACTTTCACGCTTTTAAAAACGATACAAACCGAGCTGAAATTACCGCGTTTGCCCCATCGTATCGAGTGTTTCGATAACTCCAACATTCAGGGAACCAATCCTGTAGCAGCTTGTACCGTCTTTATCGACGGCAAGCCGGCAAAGCGGGAATACCGGAAGTTCCACGTGAAAACAGTGATTGGGGCAGATGATTTTGCTTCCATGGAGGAAATCATTTACCGCAGGTATAGAAGAGTGTTAGATGAAGGGAAGGAACTGCCTGATTTGATTGTTGTTGACGGAGGAAAAGGACAGCTGCACTCAGCCATCAACAGCTTGGAGAAATTGGCGTTGTATGGAAAAATCCCCATCTTGGGTTTGGCGGAACGCATGGAGGAAATCTATTTTCCCGGCGACAAAGATTCCTATATTTTAGGCAAAAATTCCTTGGCATTGAGGACATTGATGCATATCCGCGACGAGGCTCACCGTTTCGGTATCACCTTCCACAGGAAGTTGCGCGAGAAGTCGCAAACCCGAAGCGTATTGGATGAAATCAAAGGTGTAGGCAAAGCATCCCAGACCGCTTTGCTCCAAACATTTAAATCCGTGGAAAAGATTTCCGAACAATCCCTGGAAGAATTGGCTGCCGTCATCGGTAAAAAGCGGGCAGAAATTGTCTATCGCTATTTCCATAATCCTCCTGATTGCTAACTCCAGCCTTTGGCAATCATTTTGTGCCTGATAATGTGATTACGAATCGATGGATTGTTTATCTTTGCACGCGTGAATTGAAACTATAACTAATTTATTAACATGGACTTCGATAGGAAACAACCTTTTTGCCAGAGTTGCGGTATGCCCCTGACCGATGAAATCAGGGGAACAAATGCCGATGGTAGCCGCAATGAGGATTATTGTGTTTATTGCTACAAAAACGGTGAGTTCACCCAAGCGTTTACGATGACCCAAATGATAGAATTTTGTCTGCAATTCTTAGACCAATGGAATGCCCAGGCGGGTTTGAATTTAACCCCTGTGCAGGCGAAAGAACAAATGCTCCAGCATTTCCCGCATTTAAAGCGTTGGAAAGAAAAGGACGGGCGTACTTTGACGGAAAAAGCCGCCGCCTTGCTTGCCCAATGTGAAAATGTGACCATCGCTTCCATTGATGCCAATGGTTTTCCCCGTCCCGTGCAAATGTCTAAAATAAAGGCGGAAGGCTTCCATGAAATTTGGATGGCGACAAGTGCCCGCTCCGTAAAAGTGGAGGATTTCAAGCACAACAACAAGGCGGGGCTTTGCTACGACCACTATGGCGACGGCGTGGCATTGCGCGGCACAGTGGAGGTCATCACCGACGACGCCACGCGCAAAGAAATGTGGGAAGACTGGTTCATCCACCATTTCCCCGGCGGACCCACCGACCCCGATTACGTCCTCCTCCGTTTTCTTGGCACGGAAGCCACCTTCTGGATAAACGGCGAATTTTCTCACTCTAATATTTGATATATGAAAACTATTGTATCTAACACTCAAAACATAGCCGCTTGCGGTCTTTATTGCGGAGCCTGCCGTAAGTTCTTGGCAGAAAAATGTCCTGGGTGTAAACAGAATGAAAAGGCAACTTGGTGCAAAATTCGCTCATGTTGCCAAGAAAACAAGTTCAATACTTGTGCTGAATGCTCCCATGATGTTAAGGAATGCAAGTTGTTTTCCAATTGGATAGGCAAAGTATTCGCATTCCTGTTTAATTCCGACCGTTCCGCTTGTATTCGCTATATAAAGGAACAAGGTGAACAAGCCTTCGCCGAAGAGATGACTAAACGTAAATGTCAAACCATCAAAAGAAAATAAATATGAAGAATGAAGTATTGTATTTGTTATTAAACAATTATGCTGACCATGAAGCCGTATTTTTGTCATCTGCCATTGCATGTGATGAACGTTGTATAAAAGAAAACCCTAAATATACAAATAAAGTCGTAGCCCCCACATTGGATGCTGTGCGTTCATGCAGTGGTTTTCGCACTTTGCCCGACTATTCTTTTGATACGATGCCCGATGATTATGCCGCATTGGTGCTAATTGGAGGTTTCGGTTGGCTTGATGAACAAGAAGCGGATAAAGTCGTGCCAATCGTCCGCCATGCCATAGAGAAAGAAATTATCGTAGGAGCCATCTGCAACGCAGCTTCTTTCCTTGCCAAACACGGTTTCTTGAACGGCATAAAACATACAGGCAATGGATTGGAACAATTGCAATTATGGGGTGGAAGCAACTATACCAATGCCGCAAATTACATAAACGAACAAGCCGTGTCAGACCATTGTATTGTGACGGCAAACGGCACCGGTTACTTGGAATTTGCCAAAGAATTATTATTGTTGCTGGAGAATGATACCCCTGAACAGATAGATATGTTTTACTGCTTCAACAAACTGGGATTTGTGGTAATGATGAAGAAGATGCAGCAAAAATAATAGTTATGGCTTGTAAATCTGAATTTATCAGTTTTGTATATTTCTAAATTCTTCAACTATATGGAACTATCATCTTGGTTCAAAGGTTTCGAGAAAGGCATTGCCCGCTTGTCAGAAGGACAGCGGGCTGCTTTCTTCTCGGAGTGCGGCAAAAATTGCGTAAACGGTGGCACGCTTGCCATTTACAAAAACCTCTACGAGGATACGAAAGGCGACATGGATATTTTCTTTCAGAAAGCCAATGAATTGCCGGGAGTAAAGACTGAAATCATAGAGAAAGGACACGCCTACCACCTTATCTTCTTGGAATGCACCTGCGATTTGTGCAAAAAAGGCTACATCACAACGCCCTTGCTCTGCGAATGTTCCCGCCAGAGCGTCCTTTACTCCTTGCAAACTCTTTGGAAAGAACAGAAATTCAAGGTTACGCTCTGCCATTCCATCCTGCAAGGCGCACAAAATTGCAAAATGCGGATAGAAGTCCTGTAATACTGAAACAAGTTTTATTTGCGGGAAGCAGGAATCCGGAATTTAATTTCTACATTTGCTGCAATAAATATTGAAACAAATGGTAGAGATAGGAAAGTACGTGTATCCGGAATTGTCCGGTGAAAAAAGAGAGGGGTTGTCTGATACGAAAAACAATGCCCATTTTATGATGAAGCATAGAAAAAGATTTGCCAATCGCTGCCGTTGGGGCGTGCTTGCAGCCCTGGTGGTTTTGGGTTTGCCGGCGAGTGCCCAATGGAAGGCGGGCGTGACGGTCGGCGGTACCCGCAACTCCTTGGAGACGACTTCTGGCTATTTCTATGACCGCACCTATCATACGGCGGGCGGATTCACGGCAGGAGCCGTCGTGCAACGGGAGTTTACTAACTGGCTGGCGGTCGGTGGGGAACTGGTGTTCCTGCAGAAAAACTACGACACTCGGCGTTCCCTTTTCTACAAACCGCTCTATGAGGATGTGAAAAACACCTTCCTGAACGTTCCTCTCTACGCCCAATTCTCCTTTGGAGGCAACCGCCTGCGGGGGTTTTTGAACGCGGGCGCTTACCTTGGTGCCTGGCTTAAAAGCACGCGCGAAGGTGCCATAAACTATTTTTACGATGAGTTAGACCCTACGGGAAATATCGAAGGCGTTGATGATCTTTATGGCATGTATGATTACGACGAACCGGTGGCGTTCGACTCGCGCCGGGACAACCGTTTCGATTGGGGATTGCTGGCAGGTGTTGGTCTCCGTTATCAGTTTGCCAAGCGGTGGGAAGCCTTGGCAGAATGCCGCTATTACCACGGGTTGTCAGACTTGCAGAAGGATTACATGCTGCAGCAGGTTGCCCGCTATAACAACACGTTCAGCTTCTCGGCAGGCGTGCTCTTTCGCTTTGGAAAAACAAATTAAAAACGAAATAAAGTCATGAAACAAAGATATTTATTCATCATTGCGGCGCTTTTCGCCTTTGCCGCTTGCCGGGAGGATTATCCGGACATGCAGAATCCCCGTTGGGATATAAATATCTATAATTGGGACCAAGCCTTCGTGAGTTATTGGAACGGATTGAATTACAACTACCTGTTTTGGGACATCGACCCTACCGATTGGGACGAAGTGTACCGGGAATACAAGCCCCGGTTTGAGGCGTTGAAAGCCTTTGGCTTCGATAGCACAGAGATTAACAACCAAGCCTTTGATATGATTCGGGAAATGTCCGGCAACCTCATTGACCATCATTTTGCGATATCGTTTTTTATGCCGGACACTACGTATTGGTTTTACCCCGGCAATGAGGAAGTCAGCAGCAGGGAGTACAACCGGCATCCGGATTACAATTTATGGGATGACCTGCCAATTTTCTTGCTGATAAAGGAAAAGGAAGGCAGGTTCACGGAGGTTGCCCACAACTTTTATTCCGGAAATTCCGATATGAGTGTTTTTTCCGGAGTGCTCGACGGGAATATTGTCTACCTTGGATTCAGCGTTTTTTTGTTTTATGATCATGAAGGCACCGGTGACGACGTGGAGTTGGCTCTTCAGAATTATAAAGACCTTTTGGACAATTATCCCGACGTGCAGGGCGTGATTATCGACGTAAGGAGTAATGGCGGGGGTTACAACCGGGACATCAATCAAGTGTTGGGCAAACTGGTGCCTCAGAATCATACGGCATTCTATTCCCGCCAAAAGAACGGCATCGGACGATTGGATTATGCCCCTTGGGTCCCGGAAGAAATCAAATGGCAAGAACGGACCCGGGAACTTCAAGTGCCTGTCGTCGTCTTGGCGGATGTCAACTCTGTCAGCATGGCGGAAATGACGGCAATGGCGGTACTTTCATTGCCGAACGGCGCAGTCATCGGGGAACGTACTTTTGGCGGAAATGGTTCATTGGCACCCGCAAATGAATATTTTGATATGACCTATTCCGGATTCTTTGAAAACGACGTCATGTGGATTTACACCACCAATACCATGTCGCGAGACGTGAATGGCGTCATCCATGAGGGCGTGGGCATTCCCCCCACCATCGAATGCCTCTTCGACCCGGAAAGCTGGACTCAAGGCATTGACCTGCAATTGGAACGGGCTGTGTCATACATCCGCAACGGAAAATAACCGCCGGACACGCTTGCATATCAAAAATTCTTCTTACCTTTGTCCCGGTTTGGTCAGTGCAAGGCTTCACCTTGCGCTGAAAAGGGAATCCGGTGTAAATCCGGAGCAGTGCCCGCTACTGTGAGCCTCATCGCGTGGAAAAGTTTCTTACGCCACTGTCCTTCGGGATGGGAAGGTAGCTTTTCCGAGGCAAGTCAGGAGACCTGCCAAGCCGTTACAGATAATTACGCGCCTCCGGGTCAGAGGAGCCATTATTAACGTTTAATTCTTTCATTTTATGAAAACAACCCTGTTAGCCACGGCGTTATTGCTGTGCACGAATGTTTTTGCGCATTCGGGAGAGAACTTTGTGGAGTCCGACCTGTTCGGAAATCTCGGCGCGCGCGATAAAGCCGCCATCCTTGTTGTCCATTTCGGTACCTCGTATGACGACACTCGCGCAGCGACCATCGACGTGTTGAACACCGCCATGCGGGAGGCTTTTCCCGGCATCGAATTGCGCGAAGCCTGGACTTCCCGCATTATCATCCGCAAGTTGGAGCGCGAACGCGGCATCCGCAAGGAGAATCCCACCCAGGCACTCATCCGCCTCCACGAGGAAGGCTACACCCACATCCTCGTGCAATCCTCCAACATCATCGAGGGCACGGAGATGAAGGAACTCCGCCGCGAAGTCGAGAGCCTTTCCCTCAATTTCAAAGACATCCGCGTGGGTGCGCCCTTGCTCTATGTGCCAGCTGATTATGCTGCCGTGGTCAATGCCCTGATTCCCGCCGTCCGTGCGGAGCAGCCCAAAGGGCAAATCCTCCTCGTGGGGCACGGCACGCCCGACCCCGCCACGGCATCCTACGCCATGCTCGACTACATGCTGAAAGCCGAGTCCCATCCCGATTGCCATGTCGGCACGGTGGAGGGCTATCCCGCTTTCGCCGATGCCCTGCGCCTGATGAAGAAACAACCCGCCCGCACCGTCACCCTTGTTCCGCTGATGTTTGTGGCAGGCGACCATGCCCGCAATGACATCGCCGGCGACTGGAAAACCCGGTTGGAAGAGCAAGGCTTCCGTGTCAACCTCTATCTCAAAGGCTTGGGAGAAAACCCTGCCATCCGCCAGATCTTTGTCGACCATGCCCGTTTCGCAGCCCATCACAAACTGATTGACATGGCAGCCAAAAAACAAGCTTATGCCGCCGGAAAGACGCATTGACATGTGGCTTTTCCGTTTGTTCAGGCAAACCCACAAGGTTTTGGGTTTGCTCCTGAGCATCCTGTTCCTGATGTGGTTCCTGTCAGGGGTGGTCATGATATACCACGGCTTTCCCCGCGTAGACCACCGGGAACGGATGGCACGCCTCGCCCCTTTGTCGGCTGGTTTGCCGCCGGTAGACACGTTGTGCCGGGCACTTCCGGAGCAGGTGCAGCCCCAATCCCTGTCCGTCGACATGCGCCTCGACCGCCCCGTTTTCCATGTGCGGGCGAAAGGCGTCCCCTCGGATTGGTTTGCGGATTCCCTTTGCCCGGTCGGCAATCCGGATTTCCCGACTATTGCCCGCCTTGCCGTCCAATTGGGCGGGGAGGCGGAGTGGACGGTCGATACGCTTTACCGGCTTGACCAGTGGATTCCCTTCGGGCGGTTGCAGCGGGAGTTTCCCATCTACAAGTTCACCTTCCGCGACGACCGTCGCCAGCAAATCTACGTGTCCTCGCAGACGGGCGACATCCTGCAATGGACTGACCGCCGCGCCCGCTTCTGGGCATCCCTGGGGGCAGTGCCCCATTGGGTGTACTTCACCGCCCTCAGGCAGCATCAGGACCTGTGGTTCAATTTTATGGTTTGGGCGGCGGGCTTGGGGGCTGTGATGTGCTTCACCGGCCTGTGGATTGGCGTTGTCGTCCTGTGGCGCAACCGCCGCCGGGGGTTGTGTTCGCCTTACAAGAGGCGTTGGCTGCGCTGGCACCATGTCAGCGGCATGGTGTTCGGTGTCTTTGCCCTCACCTTTGTGTTCAGCGGCATGATGTCGATGGTGGATTTGCCCTCGTGGCTGAAGAAAAGCAACGGCGGGGAGGTGCGTCCCTCCTTTCGCGGCAGGCAGAGCGCGATGCTTGCCCCGGAGACGTACCGCCTGGATTATCGCCTGCTGATTGACAGCCTTTCCGGGGTGAAGCGCATCGAATGGGCATCCTTTGCCGGGCATCCGTATTATGCAGTGGAAGCCTCCGGCGGCAGGCAGTACATCGATGCCGCCGACTCTGCCGCCCTGCGTCCCTTCCGCCTGACGGAGGACATGGTACGCCGCGTGGTGGAACAAATCCACGGCAAGGAAGCGGATTACACGCTGGAATTGCAGGTTGCGGGCAATGGCGGCAATCCTGTGCCGTCCGGCAATGCGGCTGTCCCGGTGTATAAAGTCACGGTTCATGATGAATTGCACACCTGCCACGAATTCAATCCGCAGACCTTGCAGCATCAGCAAACGGACGACAACCGCCGCCTGAAAGGCATCCTCTACCGCGGCTTGCACTGCCTGGATTTCGATGCCTTGACGGTCCGTCCCGTGTTGTGGAACGTGCTTATGTACACTCTTCTTGTGGGAGGCATTTTCCTCTCGCTTACCGGTGTTGTTCTGACCTTCCAATGGTTGGGACGTGTATTTAGAAAACGATTCTTAAAGCAGTAATATTAAAAACGATTGAAAATGAAACATTTATTTATATCTATTCTCCTTTGTGCCCTTGTCTTTTCCAGTTATGGGCAAAACCAACGCAAAAGTATTACCGATTCCGTTTTCCAGTTGGAACCGGCAAATGTCCTCGAACACATCAACAAGCGCGTGAGCCTGCTTGGCTTGGATGTGCCCCTGCGGGTACTGCCGCTGACCGTTACCCGCCTCTCGTCTGAAACCTTGGAGCGTAAAAACATCTATGAATTGCAGGACGCTGCCCGATTTTTGCCGGGTGTAACCGTGCGCGACCAGTTGGGCGCGTTCTATCGTTTCTCGGTGCGCGGCACCAACGAGGCGGTGATTGCCGTGGACGGTTTCCGCGACGAGCGTTCCCTGCTGAACAACGTGCCTTTTGGCGACCTCTCCGGCGTGGAGTCCATTGAGGTGCTCAAGGGCGCGGCGGCCGTGCTCAGCGGGCATTCCGTCATGGGCGGCGTCATCAATATCGTGCGCAAGAAGCCCACGGCGGATTTCACGGCGGGCGCGCGCATCACTTACGGCAGCTGGGAGGACAAGTCCGCCGCCCTTGACTTCGGCGGCAAGCTCGCAGGACCGGTCACTTACCGCGCCACAGCCCGCTACGCCAACGGCGAGGGCTACCGCCACGTGGGGGCAGACCGTTTCAGTGCGATGTTCTCCCTCGCCTCTGCCCTCGGCAAGACGGGCTACCTCGAAGGCACGCTCTCGTACAGCGATGACCAATACGACACGGAGATTGGCGCTGCCCCGACCCACCGCTACGACATCTATGGCGAGGACGGCGAGGTCTTTATGCCCGCCGGCACGCGCAATCCCTTTGCCGACTACCACACCGTCTACGGGGAT
>CALUKF010000030.1 GCA_944321145.1 uncultured Odoribacter sp.
CCAGTCCTTCGTATCCTGTTTTTCCGTCCTCTCAATCCTCCTCTTCGCCCGTCGCAAGCGAAGCATCCCCCACCATCATGAATGGCTGGGTGGCTTCTTCGCCCGGCGGGCGTCCGGGGCAGGGGCGGTGTCCGGGTGCATGAAGTTCGGCGGAATGATTGTCCCCGTTTGCTCTTGACAAGGAGCGGGCGGGGTTTTCTTTCCTTCCAATGCGCCCATAAAGGGCAGCAATAAGTATGAGCGGCATACGCCAAAAAATCAAGTGGGGAATAAAAAGCGGTGACGTTAAGGGTTTTTAAGGAGATAAGGCATCATCTATTAGGAATATTTACATATATCTGTTTCCGTCCTTTCCCCCTCCCTTCCCCTTCCTTTCCCCCTCCCCTCAGGCAACCAAAAATGATAGCTCTTCTTTTCAGTAACGAGTCATCTACTACTTTTTGACGTTAATGACTCGTAAGTGAATCGGAGATGACTCGTAGATGATAGTCGGAAGGGACGGAGAAAGGTGCTGAACATGAGGGAGATAGGATGGAAAATAGGAAAGCATCAAAAAAGGGAACCGACTCATGGCGCAGGTTTCACCCTAAGTTTCTTATTATCAGTATCAATAGCTTTTCGAATTGCGTATTTCAATAATTCCCCGCAAGTAGGTTCTTTTTATGTTTTTTTAGCGGGGGGAGTGTCGGAATAGTGGCGAAGTTTGCATATATTTGTGGCGTATGTTAGCGAGAGAAGACATAGGAGTTGCCGGTTCATTGTTTTTGAACATTAAGAGGCGTGACGAGTTTCTTTTTTAAAACTCGCTTTTCTTTGTGCCCGTGAGAGGGCGTCTTGTATTTATCCCTGTGGATATTTTTGTTTCACTAAATCAAATCATATTATTATGGAATTACCATTTTCAGAATCATTTCGTATCAAGATGGTGGAAACCATCCGTAAAAGTACCCGTGAGGAACGGGAACGCTGGATTAAAGAGGCAAAGTATAATCTTTTCAATTTGAAAAGCGACCAGGTATTTATCGATTTGCTGACCGATTCCGGTACCGGCGCAATGAGCGACAAGCAGTGGGCGGAGTTGATGTTGGGCGATGAGAGTTATGCCGGCGCCCGTTCGTATTATAAGATGAAGGATGCCATCAAGAATATCCTGGGCTTTGATTATTTCCTCCCGACCCACCAAGGGCGTGCAGCGGAGAATGTGCTGTATTCCACGATTATCAAGGAAGGCGACATCCTGCCCGGCAATTCGCATTTCGACACGACGAAAGGGCATATCGAATTCCGCAAGGCTGTGGCGCTCGACTGCACGATTGACGAGGCGGCAGATACCCAGCTGGAGATTCCGTTCAAGGGGAATATGGACCCCAACAAGTTGGAGGATGTGTTGAAGAAGTACCCGAAGGAAAAGATTCCGGCAGTGGTGCTGACGGTGACGAACAACACGGCGGGCGGACAGCCGGTGTCTATGCAGAACATCCGTGAGGTTTCTGCCCTTTGCAAGAAATACGGCGTGAGGTTGCAGATTGACTCTGCCCGTTTTGCGGAGAACGCTTATTTTATCAAAACCCGCGAGAAGGGGTATGAGAACAAGAGCATCAAGGAGATTGTGAAAGAGATGTTCTCGTATGCCGACATCATGACCATGTCTTCCAAGAAGGATGCCATTGTGAACATGGGCGGTTTTGTGGCTTTCAAGGATGAGGAATTGTGGCGGAGCTGCCAGATGTTCTGTATCATGAACGAAGGTTTTGTCACTTACGGCGGTATGTCGGGAAGGGACATGAATGCTTTGGCTCAAGGTTTGGACGAAGGCACGGAGTTTGAGTATCTGGAGACGCGTATCAAACAGGTAGAGTATTTGGGTGCCAAGTTGGATGAATATGGCATTCCTTACCAGCGTCCTGCCGGCGGGCATGCTATTTTCGTGGATGCGAAGAAAGTGTTGACCCACGTGCCGAAGGAAGAGTTCATAGCCCAGACGTTAGGCGTGGAGTTGTATCTGGAGGCAGGTATCCGTGGCGTGGAGATTGGCTCTATCCTGGCAGACCGCGACCCGGTTACCCGCGAGAACCGTTATCCGCGCCTGGAGCTTTTGCGCCTTGCCATCCCGCGCCGTACTTATACGAATAATCACATGGATGTGATTGCTGCAGCGTTGAAGAATGTGTACGACCGCCGGGAGTCCATCACCCGTGGCTACGTGATTACAAGGGAGTTCCCCATCATGCGCCACTTTACGGTTGAGTTGGAAAAGGCAAAATAAGGTTTAACGGAAATGAAAAAAGAGGCGTGCCGTTTGGGCACGCCTCTTTTTGTGTCTCGGGGAGGGTTAAAGGATTTTCAAGCCGAGGGTGAAGTTGAAAGAGCGGGGCGCTTTCAGTTCGTGGGCGATTTTGTTGAATCCCTTTTCGTAGTCTACGTCGAACGTGAGTTTCCAGATGTCGACGCCGACGCCGGCTTTGCCGCTCCAGTTGGATTTGTGTTGCTTAATCTCGTTCCCCAGGTATTTCAAGTTTTTCAGTTTCCCGACGGAGTATTGCGGTCCGACGAAAACGCGGATTTTGGCAATGGATAGGTCGAGAAGGTTCAAGCCGACCATGACGGGGATGTTGAAGGTGTTGTTCTTCAGGGTAATGGTCGGTCGGTCTTCGCCGGCAGCGGGTTGGATGCCTTCGGCGATGCTCTTTTTGTGCGAGAAGTTGAGGGAGGGTTCCAAATAGAGGGCGCCCAAATTGACGCGCACGAACGCTCCGAGCATGTAGCCTTGTCCGGAACGGGAGCTGATGGCGCTCGTCAGGTCTTTGAAGTTAATCCGGTTGCTGGAGGTACCTCCGTGGATACCGATGTTGATGGGGGATTGCGCCATGGCTGCAAGCCCGCATACGCATACACATACTGTCAAAAATAGTTTTTTCATTTGAATATTATTAAGAGGTTAAAAAATTCTTCGTTTGAACTCAGAGAGGACGATGCCGGCGGCAACCGCCACGTTGAGGGATTCGGAGCTTTCGCCGGGGGCGAAGCAAGGGATGGTGAGGCGCCGGTCTGCCAGAGGCTCGATTTCGGGCGAGATGCCTTTCCCTTCGTTGCCCATGACGATGATGCCGGCGGAGGCAAGGGAGGAGGTGTAGATGTTTTCCCCGTCGAGGAACGTCCCGAATATGGGGACGCCTGCCGCACGCAGGCGGGCGATGGTGGCGGGGAGGTCTACGTAGAACGGGCGAACCCTGAAGATGGCGCCCATGCTTGCCTGTACGCACTTGGGGTTGTAGGCACTGGCGCAGTCCCTGTCGCAAAGGATGTTGCGCACGCCAAACCAATCCGCAAGGCGGAGGATGGTGCCCAGGTTGCCGGGGTCTTGGATGCCATTGAGCGCAAGGGAGAGGCTTTGGGTGAAGTCTTCCCCGGCATCGTGGCAGGCAGGGATTTCAGCGAGGGCGATGGCTTCGGGCAGGGACTGGAAGTTGGAAATGGTTTTCATTTCCCTTTCGTCGGCTTCGATGACCCGGATGCGGGCAAGGGATTGCCGGTTGCGCCCTATCCATTCCGGGGAGGCGACAATGGTGTGGACGGGAAGCCCGGAACGGAGCAATTCGCCCACCAGTTTGTTCCCTTCGATTTTGAAGAGATTATATTTTTCCCTGAATTTCTTTTTTTCAAGGTTTTGGATTATTTTTGTTACCTGTTTGTTCAGCATGGTTCGTTTTTGATTCTGTGCAAAAGTAATAACATTTTTGGTAAATGCAGTAAGTTATGTTGTCAATCATTTCGGAATATATTTCTCTCGCGCTGCAAGTGGCGGCGGCGGTCATTGCCATCAGCCTGTTTAAGCGCACAAAATTCAATGTGTCATGGATTTTGATTTCATCCGGTTTTTTGCTGATGACGTTGTCGCGCGTGTTTGAGCTGTGGCCGACGATAGAGCCGGAGCGGGCGGAGCAGATGGTGGTGATTCAGCGGTGGTTGGATTTTGTGATTTCATTGGTGCTGCTGGTGGGGGTGTTTTATATCCGCAAGATATTTTTGTTTATGCGCCGGTTGGATGAGTTGCGCAGCGAGACGGGGAAGCGGGTGCTTTCGGCTGTTATCCGGACGGAGGAACAGGAGCGGAAGCGTTTTGCAAAGGAATTGCACGACGGTTTGGGACCGCTTCTGAGCGTGATTAAGATGTTGGTTTCGGGCATGGACGAGAAAAATTCGAACGAAGTGAACGGCAAAATCAAGCAGAATTTGCGGCTGGCGGTGGACGAGGCGATTGCGAATGTGCGCAATGTGTCGGCGAATATCAGCCCGCACCTGTTGAATAATTTCGGCTTGAAGGATTCCATCGAGGCGTTCATCAAGCGGATGGGGCAGGCGGAGCATTTCCATATCCAGTTTACGACCAATCTGGAGAAGCAACGGTTTAATTATAATGTGGAGGTGATTGTGTATCGGGTGATTTGCGAGTTGATAAACAACACGTTGAAACATGCGGCGGCAACGGAGGTAACGATTAGCCTGCAATTGGAAAACGAGGTGCTTTATTTGGAGTATACGGACAATGGAGTGGGGTTTGATGTCGCTTCTGTCGGGCGTTTCGGGGGCATGGGGTTGGACAATATGCGTTACCGCCTGCAATCGGGGAACGGCAATATTGAAATCACGAGCGAACACGGGCACGGCATGCGTGCAAATGCTTATATTCATATTTGATTATTGCGACTTTATTTTTTAATTTTGCGTAGATAAACGTAGCGTTATGACTGTGAGGAATACGAATAAATTGAAATTGTATATTGTTGATGACCACAAGCTTTTTCGGGAAGGGCTGAAGTTGTTGCTGTCGACGCAGGATTTTGTGCAGCATATTTACGAGGCGTCGAACGGCAAGGAGTTTGTCGAGAACCTTTCGTTTGTGGATTGCGATGTGGTGCTGATGGATATTGAGATGCCGGAAATGAACGGGGTGGAGGCGACCGAGGTTGCCCTGCGGATGAAGCCGGATTTGAAGATTATAGTCCTTTCCATGTATGGGGACGAGCAGTATTATTATAAGATGGTGGATGCCGGCGTGAAGGGGTTTGTCTTGAAAAATTCCGGCATAGAAAAAGTTATCACAGCCATCCACAAGGTGGCGGCAGGCGAGAATTATTTTTCGGAGGAGTTGTTGATAAACATCCTGAACAACATGCGGGATAACGGGAAGAATGAACCGGATACGCCGGATAGCGAAATCTCGGAACGGGAAATGGAAATCTTGTATTACGTTTGTTTGGGACTCTCGAATCAAGAGATTGCAGACAAGTTGTTTATCAGCAAGCGTACGGTGGACAAGCACCGGGCAAATCTGTTAAGCAAGACCGGCTGCCGGAATACGGCGGCATTGGTGATGTATGCCATTAAGAACAAGTTGATAGCAATCTGATGGAGGGGATGATTTTTGCAGCCGGTTTGGGGACGCGTTTGCGTCCTTTGACGAACGACCGCCCGAAGGCTTTGGTGGAGTTAGGGGGAAGGACGTTGTTGGAGCGGGTAATCGGGCGGATGCGCGCTGCGGGAATCGGGCGGATTGTTGTGAATGTGCACCATTTTGCAGGGCAAGTGAAGGATTTTTTGCGGGCGAAGGGATATTTGGAACAAGACGTGGTTGTATCGGACGAGAGCGGGAGGTTGCTGGATACCGGAGGCGGTTTGCGGAAGGCGCGCCCGTTGTTCACTTCGGGCGAAGCGGTGCTGATTCACAATGTGGATATTCTTACGGATTTGGATTTGAGGGATTTGATGGCGGCGCATGGCAACCGTTACGCTACGTTGGCGGTGCGGAAGGCTGAGCCGGGGCGGGCTTTGCGGTTTGCGGATGGGGTGTTGAAAGGATGGGAAAACAGCTTGACGGGCGAGCAGAAAATCGTGGACGGGGCATTTGCGCGTGCCGGGCGGTATAGCTTTTGCGGGATACAGGTTGTGAGTCCCGCTTTCTTGGAGAATATCGAAGGACGCGGTTGTTTTTCCATCATCGACGAGTATTTGGCACAAGCAGCCCGAAGGGATATCGGCATGTATTTTTATGACGGTTTTTTTATGGATTTGGGAACCCCGGAAGCGATAAGGGAAGCAGAAAGGGCAGGTTTTTAAAGGTTGAGAGGCATGAAGAAGATATTGAGATATACATTCGGCACGTTGGGCATCATTCTGTTGCTGCCCCTGCTGGTTGTATTTCTCTTGTACCTTCCTCCTGTGCAGAGACTGGTGAAAGACAAGGCGTTGGCGTTTGCTTCGGAACGCACGGGCATGACTTTGGAAGCAGGTTATTTCCGTTTGGGATTTCCGTTGAATTTGACCTTGAAAGATGTTTATGTGGGGAAAACGCCGACAGACACCTTGGTGGCATTGGATGGCTTGCGTTTGAAGGTGGGCATGAGGGACATCCTGCAATTCCGTGCGACGGTGGAGGAGTTGGAATTGGAACGGGTGAGATTTGCTTTGGCAAATGATTCTACGGGATTGGATTTGTCGGTTGATATGGGAAGCGTGGCGTTGTCGGTGCGGAAAGCCGATTTGAAGTCTAAGGAAGTGGACGTGGCATTTATCCGTTTGGCGGATGGGGAGGTGGCTTTGAAGACCGGCAACCGTTCGAGGGAGGAAACCAAGGAGAGGCGTCCTTTGAAATGGACGTTTGCTGTCGACCGGATTGACATGGAGCAATTGGCTTACAGGATGAAAACTGCCACGTTGCCGGCATTGGGCGCCGGTTTGATGGACGGGTTTGTCACGCGGGGGAAAGTGAGCTTGGATGCCCAGACGGTGCATGTCGATTCGGTAGCTATTTCCGGAGCATGGTGCGACATGCAGTTGGCAAACAGGGAAACACAAGAAGATACGGAGGTGGTGGACAGCGACACGACCGCTTCGTTGCCTTGGACGGTGAGAGCCGGTACGGTGGCATTGGATAACAGTGCTTTTGACATGGAACGGGAAGGAATGCCCCAGGCAATGCTGGCACTATCGGGCATTGGCGTGCGGATTGACAGCGTATTCAACCAAAAGACCCGCGTCAGGGCGCGTTTGAAAGACGTGTGGGCAGTACAAAAGGACGGGGCGGCTCTGACCTCCATGCAGGCGGATGTGGTGCTGGACTCAACGGAAAGTTCTTTGCACGAAGGATATATCCGCACGGCAAACAGCCGTTTGAGGCTGGAGGTGCAAACCCGGTCGGACGTGCGGAACCTCATTAGCAGCAATCCTTTGGCAGTGGTGCTTTCGGGGAAGGTGGGGCTGCGCGATGTGTTGCCTTTCTATCCCGGCGTGCCGGAAGAGATTCAAGACAAACAGGTGGATATCAATACTTCCCTTGCCCTGACAGAGGAGAAGGTGCAGGTGGGGCAGTTGATATTGGAATTGCCGGAGCATTTCAAACTGACCGGTAGCGGGAGTTTGATGCATTATACGGATGTCCGCCGGATGGATGGGAATTTCGTTTTGCGGGGGGAGATGCCGGATGTGGCTTTCTTGCGTTCTTACTTGGGAGACAAGGGAGTGCAAGTGCCCCGGGGCATGGACATGCTGGCGAAGCTCTATATCCGCCGGGGCGATTGCCGGGCAAATGTGCGCCTGTGCTGCCAAGAGGGGTGCATGTCGTTGGATGGCAGTTACCATTTGGACAAGCAATCTTACGATGCCGCTTTGGCTTTGAAGCATTTCCCGGTGCATCGTTTCTTGCCGTCGAACTCCTTGGGGTTGGCGACGGTGGATGTCCGCCTGTCGGGACGGAGTTTCGATTGGAGCAAGGCGAGGGCAAACGTGGACGTCTATGTGGAAGAATTGGATTACCGGAACCACACCTACGAAGAAGTGTCGTTGTCGGCAGACTTGAACCGCACCCGCTTGCAGGGCATTTTGATGAGCCGGGACAAGGCGGCCCCCTTGGCATTGATGTTCAGGGGGGATTCTGTCGGCACAATGTATAACATGGCGTTGAGCGGGCAAATCGGGGCAATTGACATGCACGAATTGCACTTCATGCCGGAGCCTTTTACGGTGGGAACGGGGATTGCCTTGCAGGCGTCGATGGGCGCACAGGACTCGTATGGCTTGAAATTGAGATTGGACAGTCTGGCGATGACCAGCGAGGGGCAGCATTACGACTTGGGCGATTTGGAGTTGAACATGCAGAGCGATTGGAGGAAAACATTGCTGGAGCTTGTCTCCGGAGACCTGACCCTGAATTTCCAGGCAGATACGTCGTTGAAAGATTTTGTTGCTAGTTTGGGGGCTGTGGCAAAAGTGGCACAACGGCAAATTGACAACCGGCACGTGGACATGGAGGAATTGAAAGACGCCCTTTCGCCTTTCAGCTTGAATATTCTCGGAGCGGACAAGAATGCCATCACGCGCTTCCTGCAATTGCGGAACATCGGTTTCCGCCATATCGCTTTCGGCATGGTCATGCGTGAACGGAGCGGTTTGCGTTTCGGCTTGACGATGAACAAGCCCCATGCGGGCACCATCAGCTTGGATTCCCTCCAGTTCGGTGCGTGGCAGACGGGACGGAGTCTGATGTATTCCTTGATGAGCAATAGTTCCGGCGAGAGTTGGAAGGGGCTTTTCAACATTGTCATGACGGGACGTATGCACGGCGAGCGTTTCCGTACGGAATTGAAGCAGAAGGATGCCGAGGGCTTGACGGGGGTGGAATTGGGTATTAACACCGTGATGGGCGATTCGACTCTGACGGTCAGTTTCTTCCCGACCGACCCGATATTGGGTTACAACCGTTGGCAGCTGAATGCCGACAATTACGTGGAAATCGGGAAGCATGGCAGGATACAGGCAGATTTAAGCATGGCGTATGAAGACAAGTCTGTACACATCCAGTCCTTGCCGGATGAGGGCGAGCGGACTGACCGTTTGCAGGCAACCCTTGCCGGATTGGACTTGGCGCCGATGACCGGATTGCTGCCGTTTATGCCGGAGTTGGGCGGCGTGTTGGGCATGGATTTGCAGTTGTACACGTTAGACCGGCAAATGGGCGTGGAGGGCAATATCGGTATTCGGGATTTCGCTTATGAGCATCAACCGGTCGGCACGTTGGATTTGGGGGTGGATTATTTGGCAGGCGAGAGTTTTACGCACCATGCTGCGGATTTGGAACTGCGCGTCGACAGCGTCTACCGCACCTTCGTGCGGGGCGAGTTCAGCACCGCCAAGGAGGATCCGCTCTTGGCGGTGGATGTCGATTTGCCTGCCTTCCCCTTGCGGGTGGCGAACGCTTTCCTGCCTTCGGATTTGATGAAACTGGACGGGGCGCTTACCGGCGGCGTCCGCCTGCGGGGCACGCTGGAGAAGCCCCAGGTCGACGGGGCATTGGCGTTCCGCGACGGGCGTGCGGATGTGGTGATGCTGGGCACGGAGTTTCGCATGGATACTTTGCCGCTGGCGGTGAAGGACGGCAAGCTGCATTTTGAGAATTACCGTTTCCTCGCTCCCAACAACAGCGGCATGGTGCTGAACGGGGATATCGCCCTCACGCCTTTCGACCGCATGAATATGGACCTTGCCCTGGATGCCCGCAATTTTGAAGCCGTGAACGTGGGGAAGAACAAGACGTCGCTCATCTACGGCAAGGCATACGCCGACATTCATGCCCGCCTCGCGGGACCTTTCTCCAGCCTGAAGGTGACCGGCGATGTGAATTTGCTGAACTCTACGAATATTACCTATACCCTGCGCAGCTCCGGACCCTCGTTGGAGGACAGGAGCGTGGATTTGGTGCGTTTTGTCACCTTCCAGGACAGCACGCAGAACGAGGAGGCGATGCAAGCCGGACGGTTGAGCGCAGGCGGCTTTTCCATGAGCATGCAGGTCGAGATTGGCGACCAGGTGAGCGTGGGCGTGGACTTGTCGGACAACGGGGCAAACCATGTCAGCATCCTGGGTGGCGGCAATCTGCTGTTGGCAATGAGCCCTGAGAGCGGCATGACCCTTTCCGGGAAATACATCCTTTCGGGCGGGACGGTGGAGTACAATGTGCCGATTGTCGGCAAAAAGGAATTTAACATCCAGAGCGGGAGTTATGTGGAATGGACGGGCAACGTGATGACGCCCCAGTTGAACATTGCCGCCGCCGAGCAGGTCAAGGCAGACGTGGAGGACGGCGACCAGTCGCGCCAAGTGGTGTTCGAGTCCATCATTCGCATTCAGAACAACCTGATGCACCCGGATGTGACCTTCGACCTCTCTGCGCCCAATGATATGGTCATTCAGAACCAGCTCACGACCTTCTCGGCGGAAGAACGCACGCGGCAGGCATTGAACCTGTTGATATATAATACGTACAATGCGCCCGGGGCGGCGGAGGGCAATGCGAATGCCAAGATGGCGAACAATGCGCTGTATAGCCTCGTGGAGAACGAACTGAACAAATATACCCGGCGGGCAGGGCTGACCGTGGGATTCGATTCGCGTGCCACCACCGAGAATGTGACCCGCACGGACGTGACCTACGAGTTTTCCCGCCAGTTGTTCAACGACCGGGTGAGCGTGAAAATCGGCGGGCGCATTTCCACGGACGGCAACGAAGGGGAGGGAAGCGGCAGCCTGGAAAATAATTTGGTAGACGACATCTCGATAGAATATGCCTTGACGAAACGGCGCAACCTCTTCGCGCGGGTTTTCCGCCATTCCAGTTACGAAGTGCTGGACGGCGACGTGGTGGAGACGGGTGGCGGTTTCGTTTGGCGAAAGAGCTTCCGCAAGTTCAAGGACTTGTTTAAGAACAAGAACCGCGAGGAGCGCCGGGCAGCAAAGGCGTTGCGCGAGGCGGAGAACGCCCGCCGGGAGGAATGAGGGGGAAGCGGCGGCAAGCGTCGACAGCCAGCGCCGGGCGGCGTCGAGAGCAGACGTCGGTAAGCGTCGATGGTCGACGCAAGGCGGTAACGGGTGTCGTTACCGGGAACTAACGGATGCCGTTACCGGGAAGTAACGGGTATCGTTACCGATAAGTAACGGATGTCGTTACCGGGCGGTAACAGGTGTCCCTCTCGGGCGGAATAGACTGTCTCTTCCGGGCGGAATAGGGTATCCCTTCCGGGCGGAAGGGGATGCCGATAGAAATAAATGAGAAAAGAAAAGTGAGAAATGAAGGACGACATATTATATAAGAATACAGGGAATAGCTGCCGGGGCATGAGGCTCGTGGCATTGGCTTTGGGGATGCTGCTGGCGGCGTGCTCGACGACGAGGAAGCTGCCGGAAGGCGAGATGCTTTACGTGGGCGTGAAGAAAATGGAGGTGGTGGCGCCCGAAAAGGTGAAGCTGAGCAGCGCGCAGAATTCCGCTGCCTCCTCGCCGCTTGCCGTGAAGCCCAACAACCCGCTTTATTCCCCTTATATCCGTTCGCCGTTTGCCTTCGGGCTGTGGGCATATAATTGGAACATCAAGAAGGAGAAGGGCTTGAAGTGGTGGCTTTACCGCAAGCTGGCAAAGGAGCCGGTGCTCGTCTCAAGCGTGCAGCCTGAATTGCGCCTGAAAATGGTGGAGAACAATATGAAGGATTTCGGTTTCTACGGCACGCGGCTGAGCTACGAGGTGATACCCAAGAAGCGCAACCCGAAGAAAGCCCGTATCAGTTACCGGGTGGAATTGCCGGAACCTTTCCGTTACAACGGCATCGAGCTTTACGGCTGGCTGCCGGCGATGGATTCCATCGTGCGCCCCATGATGTTCCTCTCCGAGCTGAAGCCGGGCGACCGCTATGACGTGAACCTGCTCGAAGAGGAGCGGCAACGGATTTCCGACTTGTTGCGCAACCGTGGTTATTATTTCTTCCAGCCGGACTACATTGAATTCCTCGTGGACACGACTGCCGGGTATAAGCTGGCAGACGTGCGCATCGCCCCGAAGCAAGGCATTCCGGACAATGCCCTGCGCCCTTATACGTTGCAGAATGTGGAGGTCGTCTTGGCAGGAAACGACGGGACAGGCGGGCGCGATTCGCTCATGATGGACAGCGTGAAGATTGTCTACGAACCGCCGGTCACGCTGAAGCCGCATGTGTTGATGCGGGCAGTCAAAGTGCGCCCCGGGCAAATCTATTCCGCTGCCCGGCAGAGCCGTACGCAGGCGAGTTTTGTGCAATTGGGCGTTTTCAAGTTTGCCAACATGACCATCACGGCTTCGGATTCGACCCATCCGCAAGGGTTGAATATGCAAATCCGGGGCGATTTTGCCCTCCCCATCGAGACGGATATCGAGGTGGATGTTTCTTCCAAGTCCAACAACCTTTTGGGACCGGGCTTGACCTTGAGTGTCACCAACCGCAATATGTTCAAGCGGGCGGAGAACTTTTCCATCAGCCTGACCGGTTCCTACGAATGGCAGATAGGCGGCAACAAGCAGGCGACAGGCAATACGGGCTTGCTCAATTCCTACGAGTTGGGGGTCAATGCCAGCCTCTCCGTTCCCCGGCTGCTCTTTCCGCGTTTCAGGGAAGCAAGGCGCGACCGCAGTGAACAGACGAATTTCCAGGTAGGCTCAGACCTCATGAACCGGCACAATTATTTCCGCATGATATCTTTCTGGGGCAGCGCGACGTATGACTTCAATTCTTCGCTTAGGAATTACCATTCGGTTGTGCCCTTCCGGTTGAATTACACCTATTTGCTGAAGACTTCGGTGGCATTCGACTCGGTGACGGTACGCAACCCGTCGGTGGCGCAGAGCTTCAGCAACCAGTTCATCCCTTCCATGTCGTATACCTATACTTACGACCGCCCCGTCACTTACCGCAATCCGAACCGCTTCTATTGGCAGACTTCCATAACCCAGGCGGGCAACATCATTGCCGGTTTGCAGAAGCTCTTCGGCAATGACAAGAAGGAGGGCAAGCTCTTTATAAACAACCGTTACTCCCAGTTTTTGAAGCTGACCTCGGAGTTGATTACCTACAAATCTTTCGACAACAACAATCAGTTGGCGTTCCGGCTGATGGGAGGCATCGGCTATGCCTATGGCAACTCTTCGGTCATGCCCTACAGCGAACAGTTCTACATCGGCGGTGCCAACAGCATCCGTGCCTTTCAGGTACGTAATATCGGTCCCGGAAGTTACCATCCCGAAGAAACCCAATACTCCTATCTCGACCAGACCGGTGACATCAAATTGGAAGCCAATCTTGAATACCGCTTCACGATTTACGAGAAATTCAAAGGCGCTTTCTTCTTCGATGCGGGCAACGTCTGGCTGCTGAACCGGGAAGAAGAACGTCCCGGCGGTGAGTTTAACCTTAAAGGATTTTTCAAAGAATTGGCATTCGGAACCGGTTTAGGCTTGCGTTACGACTTCTCGTTCCTTGTCGTCCGTGCCGACCTCGGCATCCCGCTCCACGCCCCTTACGACACCAGCAAAAGCGGCTACTACAACATTGACGGCAAATTTATGAAGAACCTGCTTTTGAACATAGCCATCGGTTATCCGTTTTAAAGGTTTAGTAAAAAGAGACTGCTGGGGTGGCAGTCTCTTTTTATTTTTTACCGGAGGGGCTGGTGTCCTTCTTGGCATCGTTCGTTTGTGGCTGTTTCGGCATTGCCGATGTAGTATGCCGGTGTGTTTGAGGGAACGCTTTGTCCTGCGGCATCTTTGATTTCGACGTCGGCACTGCTGCAACAGGAGAATACCAAACTGGGCGCCACGACATAGCCGGTGTAGCTGCCGGTGAACGTCATGTCGTTTGCCGCGCCGTTTGTGGTGACGGATACATTGCCTTCGTTGCGGCTTTGGTGGATGGAACAGGTTTCGCTATTGACATTGCCGGTTAAGCCGCCGGTGTATGATGCAGATTGCGTATTTGCGCTATAGCCAATGATATTGCCTTTATTCATGCCGCGGAGCAGAGTGGATTCTTGCCCAAAATACCCAACAATACCTCCGGCAGCACATCTGCCTTTGCTTTCCGGAATGGAGACTTCGGCTTCGTTGTAAATATCTGCAATTTCACAGTAGTAGGCTTGACCGATAATGCCTCCAATGTAGTTGCTGCTGTTGGTTAGTGTGAGGTTCCCTCCTGTTATTTTGCCGTAATTGTAGCACTCTTTGATGCTGTTAGGGGCAGATGAACTGATGTTAAGAACGCCGCCAACAATACCACCCGTGTAAAAAGAGGCATTAGAGGTTAGATTTCCACCTTCGATTTCGGCATAATTTGCACACATTTCAATAGAGGATTTAGACGTATTGCCGACAATTCCGCCAAGGAATGAAGCCGTGGTGGCTGCAGTTCCATTGGATGCAATACGCCCTTGGGTAGTGCAGCCGATGACCTTACTATTGTTATTTGCATATCCAACAACTCCTCCATAGTGCAAATTGCCTGTTTTTAGGTTTTTAGTATAAGTCATTTCGCCGATGTAATGGCAGTTGCTGATAGTGGTGTTGTTGGCGCTTCCGATAACGCCTCCTGTCGAAAATGCCGTTGCAGTAATGTCAGCTTTGACCGTCAGGTTGCTGACAGTTGCATTTTTGGCATATCCGAAAAATCCAAAATAGGAGGAAGTCGAAGAAGAGGTTGTCGGAGGATTCAATTTCCCGCTAATCACATGCCCATTCCCATTGAAATGACCTGAAAATTCTTTCAATGATTCGCCAATGGGTTCCCAAATAACATCCTCACGAATGGTAATGTCTGTTGTCAAAAGAAAGTATTGACCGCTTGTTCCAGAAGCATGGTCAACCAAGTATTTCAAGTTTTTAGCGTTGGCAATGATAAACGGGTCGTCAATTGTTCCGCTGCCTTCGTATTGACTGCCTGTGATGCCGTCAGTAAATGTTGAACTCTCGTTTGCTGTCCATTCTGTTACCGGCGTTTCGTAGAGGATGCCGAAGTTGCTGTCCTTGGCGTCAGTGCCGGGAATGGCTTGAGAGGTGGTCAAGTCGGAATGGTAAGAGGTGCCATCTTCTAATGCCAGGGTCAAGCGGATGGGCTGCCCGGAGGAGATGTTGCAATGGCATATCAGGTAGGCGTTGAATTGTGACGTGGGTGTGGTGCAATCGGCAAAATTTAAGGTTACGGAAGCGGCCTTCGTTTCACCGCAATCTTTGTAAAGACCGCCTTCTGTCGTTGGCATGAGGTTTTCGTCAAGGGTAGAAAGCGTCAGGCTGAGCGGAATGGCTTCTGTCTGCTCCGGCAGGGTGATGTTAAAACAGAAGATTACGCCTACATGGGAGAATGGGATGTCTTCGGAAAGCGTGCTGACCGCCGGGGCGATTAAATAATCGTAGCGCCCCAAATGGGAGGCGTCGTTATAGCCTCTCTGCACCTGCCCTTCGTAGGTGGCATTTTGCTTCCATTCCTCCGGAGTTGCCCCGCCTTTGCTTGCCGGGTAGAAAGCGTGGTAAGTGACGGAGGACGATTCTTCTATCACAGAAAATCCTCGACCGGTGAAGGTACCCGTTGTTTTCCCTTCTCCTTCTGTCAGGAGGAGTTCGCTTGTCTGGTAGCTGCCATCGTTGGATTGCATGAGGCAAATCATGTCGTTTTTTGCCCAAGCCGTTGCCAAATCCTTGCCGGCAGGCGTAAAGGAAGTCTTGGTCATGCCTTCGTAGGGCGCGGCATAGCGGGCAGTGATGCCGATGTTTTCAGTAACGCTTTTGTCTGTTACGGGAGCATTTTCTTTGTTGCAAGCAGCCATCCCCATCGCTCCGATAAGGATGAAAATGTGTATTATGTTGGTTTTCATAGTTGTTCAAAAGGATTGCCATGGTTAATAAAAAGGGGTATTTGCAGGAAGGTGTTGTTAGGAAGC
Source organism: uncultured Odoribacter sp. (assembly GCA_944321145.1). Classification (GTDB taxonomy): domain Bacteria; phylum Bacteroidota; class Bacteroidia; order Bacteroidales; family Marinifilaceae; genus Odoribacter. The sequence continues at coordinate 15,780 of CALUKF010000030.1, forward strand.
CCGTAATCATTTTCATCTTCCCAGACAGAGTCGACGTTGATGACTATTTGGGCTGCCGGATTCATTTCCGTGGTGAAGTGTAACATAGTGCCTCGGGCGTTTGTGCAATGGTTGCTGACCAAAGGGAGGCTGTTGCCTGGGATGGTGAGGCTGTGCAGTGCTTTTTCACTGTCGGCAGGGGTGAAATGAATTTGTATATCACTTGCCAAAGTGCCGGTTGCCGTAGAAGCAAAGATGTAATCATACAATAGGTTGGCATTGTATTCCGAAGAAGTTGCCGGCAAGGTGGTAATCGTTTGGTCTACTTTTATGAGCGCGTCGCCGGGAATGCCTTCTTCGGTATTGAAACTGCCGGGTACGCTGTAGATAAATCTGGCTCCGGTGATATGCGTTAAAAGCGTTGTTTCATTTTCGATGATGTTGATTTGGGCGAACGGGCGTTTCAGTGTAATCTCTTCGATATAGGCAGCTTCTTCCTTGTGGATTGTCCAATGGGCATAGAAGGCATCCCGGTGAAGGGCGTTAACGGCGTAATTTTCTTCTATGATGGAAATTTCCTTTAGCCCTTTTTCTGAATCGGTTGTGTAATAGTAATCCGGATAATGCCCGGAGGTATTTGAGGCATCTGCTTCTACGTAATCTGCCCATGCAAATGCCGGATAGCTGCCGATTTCTTCCAAGTCAAAGTTGAAGTCAAAGGCATTGCCGTCTGTGATTAATTGTTCTTCGCGGTGGATGACGGAAGTGCCCTCTGAATTCCAAATTTCAATGATGCAACGCAAAGCATAATTTTCCGGAGGAATGGGCGTTGCTGCACGGCTCTGCGCGCCCCGGTCGATGTCGATGCCAAGGCGCACTTGTTTGTCGTGTCCTGTGTCTAAGTTTTCGTGGCTACTGCACGCTGCCATCACTCCCATGAGGAGCAAAAGCCCTGAATAAACTACGTTTTTTCTCATATTCTATATTATTAATGGTGAATAATCTCATCCAGATTGACGTTAATCTCTCCCTCATATTCCTTATCAATGTAGATCCCTGCCTTGATTGGAGTAAGGAAGTCGCCTTTGACAGTGGTGATATGTCCTTGTTTATAAGGCATTCTGATGTTTGGCGTGTGGGCAATGGTATTCCCCTGGGAATCTTGCAGGGTTATGGATACCGATGCGATGCTTTCTGTCTGTACGGCAAATAGATAATCGAAGCCAATGCAATGTTCTTCTCCGCTCATTTCGTTGATGTTCAGCGGGACGGTATAGGTCGCATTCTCCCATGAATCACGAATTTGCCCCTTAAGCAGGTCGAAAGCCGAGGGGATGAAAAACTCGTGGGTGAAACTTACTGAAAAAGTTTCTTTCTCATCGTATTGAGGGGCAACCTCTTGCAGAAAACGTTGCACGTCTGTGGCAATAAATTCGTATTTTGCCTGCGGGCGCATCAGGTCGATTTCCACTTGCATTTGTGTGTCCGCTTGGTTTTGATAACCTCGGAGATCGATTGTGGCATAACCGCACTGGCATTCCTTTTTTGCCGTGTTTCCGGCATAGGGAACTTGTAATGAAATGTTTTGCATGTCCTCGGTGGCGTAATATGTATTTTCATGGGTCGTTTCGTCTACATAGTCACTCCAGACAGCTATTGTATAAACGGAAGCCTGCAAACGCAAATAGACTGGTAAGGCGTAGGGGATTCCTGGCAGCGGAGCCGTCGTTGAAAGTATGCTTTGGTGCGAAATCCGTTCGCCTTTTTCATAGACTCCGATAATAAACCGGCGTTGCCCTTCTTCTTTGTTATCGTTTGCGCTTTTACTGCTATACCGCAATGTGTCAAAGGCTGGTGCCAACAGCAATTGTATGGCAACTGAGAGGGGAGTCGCTTCTTCCAAACTGTAATCCGCTTCGTCGGGGTATTCGTGAATGCAGCCTGCTATTAGGAAAAATAGGAGAGGCAAAAAAGATTGTATTTTCATTAATAGCGAGCTAAGTTAATAGTTATTATTCTTGATTTTCAACAAAGGTATAATAATTTATTCAGATTCAAAATCTAATTCACAAAATAAATCGGCTTTTTTTTGATAAAGTTACATCTGTCTCAATATCAGTTGTATCTAAAAATTGCAGGCGTGGAGTTATCGTCTCCACGCCTGCAAGATTATTTTTGAGAATGCTGGTAATTACTCTGAAAGCAAGGCTGCCAGCGCAATAGAGTTGAGTTTGGTTTCCACATTGTCGCCACGGGAAGAAAGGACGCTGGGGACACGGGCACCCATGAGGACTGCGCCAAGCCGTGCGCCGGCAAGTTTGGTATTGGTCTTATAGAAGACATTGCCGGATTCCAGATTGGGGAATACCAGGCAGTCGGCATCTCCGGCAACGGGCGAATGCATCTTCTTGATTTCAGCCGCTTCGCGGTCTACAGCCACGTCCAATGCCATCGGTCCCTCGACAATCATGCCGGGAAGTTGTCCGCGTTCGTTCATCTTGGCAAGAATGGCAGCGTCCACCGTAGACTGCACTTTGGGAAGTACTTGCTCTGTTGGAGCAATCATTGCCACCTTCGGGGTGTCAATGCCCAGTTTCTTGGCAGTCTTGGTGACATATTTAATAATGGCGGTTTTCTGTTTGAGGTCAGGGCACGGGATAATAGCCACATCGCTTACAACAAGCAATTTGTGGTATGCCGGGCACTCCATGACTGTTACATGTGAAATGACAGCATTCGGGTCAACCAATCCCTTTTCCTTGTTGAGAATGGCGTGCATATATTTATCTGTGCTGACAAGACCTTTCATGAGCACATCGGCTTCGCCGTTGCGGATAAGTTCTACCGCGCGTTCTGCTCCTTTGGTGTCATTTGTTTCATGTACAATGCGGAAACGAGAAATATCGTAACCGTTTTCGGCGCAAATTTGTTTAATTACTTCCGTGTCGCCGACAAGGGTGGCTTCAACCAATCCCATTTCAACGGCTTGGGCAACGGCTTCAATAGAGTGGCTGTCGTTTGCGTAGGCGACAACAAGGCGTTTTTTCTCTGTGCGCCCCTTCAAAACTTCATAAATGTCAGTAATCTTTTCTATTTTCATGGTTCCATCCAATGTTTAATTATAAATTGAAACAAAAGTAGTAGTTTTTCTTTGAAACAAAAAGGATATTGCACATTTTATTTCGATGTGTGCAAATCTTTTCCTTGGGTACAATAAAAAGCTGCCTCAATGTTATTTTGAGACAGCCCGTTGAATGCTAAGAATTAGGAATTAAATGTGATTCAGCGCGTATGCGTATGCGCCGAGTGAAATAGCACGGTTGGTGCCGATGCGCGAGGTGGTGACGCCGATTCGTTTTTGCGGGTCATAGATGACTTTGTCATGCGAGCCGTAGATTTCGATTTCACGCGATTCGCCTTGTGCAAAAGCTGCGAACTGGGCATCGTCATCAAGGTCGTAGACTTTCATCTGCATTTGATTGAGTTCGTCGCCGCTGAGCGTGTGGATTGTGCTGCGCATCTCCTTGAGGAGGGCAGGCATGAAAAATTCGCGGGCAGCCGATACTCCGCCGCCAATGACAATCAGCCCGTCGATAAGGGTGGCGGCAGTCGCCATGGCGTGTCCGGCAACTTCTCCCATTTCTTCAAATGCGCCGACGGCTGCAGCTTGGTCGCCGGGGCGGTTGCCTTTGGCGATGTCATAAATGTCTTTGGGCGTGAAGGTGTGCTGTTTGTCTCCGGAGAGTTCTCCATAGACTCGTTGCACCGCACGAATGGAAACACCGTCTTCCACAATGAGTTCCGGATGTTTTTTATGGCGCAGGCACCAAGTTTCCACACAGGAGTTGTCGCCCTGGTTTAAGTGCCCGTCAATGACGATGCCGATGCCAAAACCGGTGCCAATTGTATAGCCGATAAGGTTTTTATACTGCTTGTTGCTGCCGGCATCGCGCAGTTTCCCGTTTATTTCAGGGAGCACGCCGGCAAGGGCTTCGCCGTAAGCGTAGAGATCGCCGTCGTTGTTGATGAATACGGGAATCCCGAATTTCTTTTCCAAAAAAGGACCCAATGCAACGCCGTCGCGGAAGGAGGGGAAGTTGGGCAAATAGCCCCCGATGATGCCTCGCGGGTAGTCTGCCGGTCCGGGAAAGGCAAAACTGATGGCTACGGGTTTTTCTTTGAGTTGTCCGATGATTTCCGTGAAACCTTTCACGAGGGACGCCAGGCAGGTGTCCAATTGCGCTGCGCAGGAAGGAAGGGTGAGGGGGGCTACAATGTCCCGGTTCCCCTGTATGACGCTGAATACGAAGTTTGTGCCTCCTGCGTCAAGCGTGACGACAATTCTGTTATCGTTATTATACATGGTTATTTGGATGTTTTGACGGTGAATGAAAAAAATACAAGGTAAAGGATGCAAACGGCAATGACCAATACAGAACCCACCTGCGAGCCGATGGCATCGGTAAGTGCGCCCATGACCGGAGGAACAATGGCTCCGCCGACAATGCCGGTGACCATCAAGCCGGAAATCTCATTGGCTTTGTCGGGACGGGCTTTGAGTGCCTGCGAGAAAATGATGGAGAAAATGCTGGAGCACGTGTAGCCGATGAGACCCACCAATGCCAGAATGGCAACTTGCCCCTGTGCAAAGAAGAGGGCTGCAATGGCGACGAGGGCAACGTAGATGTGAATCCGGTAGTACTTCATATCCGACATTTTCAGCAACATAGCCGCTCCGATGAGGGCACCGATGGTGCGGCAGAGCGAATAAACGCTGATGCCGAGTGTCGCATTGGTGTGTGCCATGCCTGCCCGTTCGATGAGCAGTTTGGGAGTCACGGTGTTCATGCCCACGTCCACCCCTACGACGAAGAGGATGCCGATAAAGCAGAGCAGCACCGTGCGGTCGGAGAGGAGGCGGAACGTGTTGCCCAAAGAGGAGGTGGCGGCATTGGGCGCTTCCTCTTTGATAGGCGTAGCCATCAGCCAAAGCGAGGAGATGATGGTGATAACGGCGTATATCGGGAAGATATATTGCCAGTTGCCCAGCGTGTTAGTGGCAAACAGGGCAATAAAAGGAGCGCACACGGCTGAAACGGCTTTCACGACCTGTCCGGCAGTCAGTGAGCTGGTCAGCACGTCGCCTTTCACGACGTTGGTCAACAGCGGGTTGAGGGATACCTGCAGGATGGTGTTGCCGATGCCCAAAAGGATGCAGGCGAGCATGCAGGTGTGGAAACTGAAGTCCACGAAGGGGATAATCATCCCGATAATGGTGATGACGTAGCTGAGTTGCACGGTCTTTTTGCGTCCGAGGCGGTTCATGAGGGTCGCCGTGGGGACGCTCAAAAGAAGAAACCACGCGAAAATCAAGGAGGGGATGAAACCCGCAAGCGTTTCACTCAGATTGAACTCCTGTTTTGCGTATGCGGTCAGGGTGCCAACCACGTCGGCAAAGCCCATGACAAAGAACCCGAACAGGACGGGCAGTACTTTCGATACGGGGGTAGATGTGTTTTGTGCCATATTGTTTGTGTTTAATTTAAAAACTTGTTATAACCATACTTCCAAAAATGTAGCCTTGCCTTCGAGGCGGATTTCGTTCAAGGCGGCGGGGATAAGCACCGTGTCGCCCTTGGCGAGGATTTCCTTTTCTCCCGTTCCCCACGTCATTTCGGCTTCTCCCGCAAGGCAGATGTAAATGACGAACGAATCCAATGCCGAATAATCGCGAGTGAGTTCGCCTTCGACTTGGGCAATATTCGTCGTGAAATGCGCGCATTCCTTCAGCCTGACGGATTGCCCGGCGGCAGGCTTGCGGGTGATGTCGTAATCTTGCGGGGCAGAGAAGTCAATGGCGTCCACGGCAAGGTCGGTGTGCAGCTCGCGGGGATTGCCGTTGGCATCCACCCGTCCCCAGTCATCCACGCGGTAAGTGATGTCTGACGTCTCCTGTATTTCAGCGATGAGCAACCCTTTCCCAATGGCATGGATGGTGCCCGCCGGGATAAAATAAGCGTCGCCCGGTTTTACTTCCACCTTCCGGAGCAGGGAGGGCAATGTGCCTTGGCTGACTGCCCGGAGATACTCCTCGCGGCTCACTTGGCGGTTGAAACCTACGTAAAGGGAGGCTCCCGGCTCGGCGGCAATGACATACCACATTTCCGTTTTCCCGTAAGAATGGTGGCGTTCTTTTGCCAATTCATCGTCCGGATGCACCTGGATTGACAGCACATCGTGGGCATCGATGAATTTCACGAGGATGGGAAACTCGATGCCATATTTTTCATAATTGGCTTCGCCGACAATTTCGTCCATATAAACCTCGATGATTTCTTGCAAATCATTGTCTTTCAGGAAGCCATTGGTGATGACCGACAAGTCATCCTGCACGCCGGACAGCTCCCAGCTTTCGCCGATGGCTTGACCTGCAGGCACTTGCTTTCCCAACTCTCCCAGCTTGCCGCCTCCCCAGATGCGGGGTTTGAGGCGCGGCTTGAACTTCAAAGGATATAGCATTTGAATTGATTTTAAAGTTAAAAACACTGGATTCAAAAGTAGGAAAAATCGCCGGAATATGCTAACGAAACCTTAAAGAATTTTGCACTCCGGGCATTATTCTTCGGCTTTTGCGATTTTCACCGTGCGGAAAGTCCCCTGCCACAAGTCAATAAGCAACAGCCGCCCGGCGAGCGTCTCCCCGCTTCCGAGGATGATTTTCAGCGTTTCGGCGGCTTGGATGCTGCCCACTGCCCCCGGCAATGCCCCGATGACCCCCATCGGCTGGCGGAAATCCCGGATGCCCTCGTGCCAAGGGTACAGGTCGCGGTACGTGGGGCAGCCCCGGTAATTGAACACGGCCACCTGCCCCTCGAACTCACAAATACTGCCATAAACAAAAGGCTTGCCGCACGCCACGCAAGCGTCGTTGATGACGTAGCGCGTCTCCAGATTGTCCGTCGCGTCGACAACTACATCATACCGTGCAATGATTTCCTCTGCATTCTCTGCTGTCAGGCGGAACGCCATCGGTTCCAGCCGGCACTCCGGATTCAAGGCTGCCAGCCTCCGCGCAGCGGCATCCGCCTTCCTTTCCCCGACACACTGCGCATCATAAAGGATTTGCCGCTGCAGGTTGCTCTCCGATACCCGGTCGTCATCCATAAAACCGAGCCTCCCGACCCCCGCCGCCGCCAAATACAGCAGCACCGGCGCTCCCAAACCGCCCGCCCCGACCACCAACACCCCCGCCTCCCCAATCTTTCTTTGTCCTTCCGCCCCCACTTCCCCAAGGGCAATATGCCGTGAATAACGTTCTGTGATGTCCATGATAGTATGTGTTTTGGAAAATAGGGAATAGTTTATCCTATTTTTCCTGTGGCTAATTCTTTTTCAAGATATTCGTAGATGTATGCAGTGCTTTGCGTGTAAAGCCCTGTATGGAGGTTAGACAAGCGGTCATAGGTGTCCGATGTGTAAAGTGTGCGCATGGCTTCGTCAATATCCATATCGTGCTCTTTTATTAGCAACAGCACGATGTCTTTGGATATTTCCTCTATCATGAAAGACTCTTTTGTCATAATGTTTTGATTTTAGTTAAATAACGAATGGCTTCCTTTGTGCCGAAGAAATATTGCATGGTTTGACCTTTCATGTATTTCAATTCTTCCAGAAATTTATCCATGTCAATTAATCCGGAAACATAACGGCGTATTTGATATCCTACCGCATCATCGGCAATAGGTCCGATGACAATGTCGTAATGATGCAATGGCGTGCGGGTACGGTTGCGGCGGTTCATTAATACAAATTCTGCCCATTCTTTATTGTAATTTTGAAATTCAAGTACATGTAGTCCCGTGTCTTTTAGACAAGCTGCATCGAATTCAAAAACATTTAGTGTAGGGATTCCTGTACCCAGCTGTTCTGTTTTCCGTTCGGCTAATTCATAAGCCTGTTGTTTGTCTGCTGAGAGATAGAAACCACATCCAAAGTCTTTGCCTACCTTGGATAAAGAAAGGTCTATTTGTTCGATTTCTACATTGGAGCCATGATAGAGAATCATACCAGTGCCCCTCCTTTCCGATGGCAATAAGCCGTGAGGTCTTCCACAACATCCTTGAATGGAAGCGTATGCTCTACATTGTAGAAGCGGTTTACGAAATCGAGTCCTTTGAAGCGTTCCAAATATCGGTATGCTTGCGCATTAGTCAATGAGTGCGCAGAGGCAAACTCGCTAATTACGGCAATGATATAGGTTACTTTGTTTTTGATTTCCCGATTTATATCCATTTCTCTTGTTATTAAGTTATTGTAGGACAAAGATAGTTCTTTTCTTTCAAAAAATGATTTTCTCTTTCCAATCTTTCAAAAAACGTTTTTGTTGTAATGTTTATATCGCTTTTGGGCAAATAAGGGATAATCCCCTCCCTGGTTGGTCTCTGCTTCCGCCGGTGATTCCCCGCTGATGCCGCGGTCATTCCTCTGTTGCAACCACGGGAGATACAACGTATATCCGGAGGAAGGGCGCGGGAAGTAGAGACCGACCCAAAAGCGCATGCCTGCCGCTTAGCAACCGCATAGCCAATTGCAACCCTGCTCCTTGCCAGTTGCCGCTCTGTTCCCGTGTCACCTCCCATTCCCCTCCCATGCTTCTTTCTTCTTCCGCCCATCCAGACCAAACTTGAACCTGAATTGAACCTAAGTTGAACCTGAATTGATACGGGAACAGAGCCGTAACAGGCACTGAACGGGTCGGGAATGAATCGAGTATTTGCTTTATATTCTTGAAATTATTTTCCAAAAAGATTTTTCCAACTTTTGGCTGTTTGAGTTAGTTTATTCTATATATTTGCAATCGATAAATAAGTAATGTCTACGAAAAAACATTTTAGTAACAAGGACGTTTAAAATAACTCCTGCGTCCTGAAAGAATAAGGTCGCCTGTTTGGGAGTTGGGGCAATAAAAATGAATAGAAATGGAAGTTGAACAATCAGTATTGACAAATGAAGAAATTGTACGTTTTTACAATGAACTGCTTTATCCTTTGGTAACAATCAGGAAATTGTATGAAGATCCCCGGCATCTCTATGCCCATCATCCTTTTTCTTTTATGGAATTGGAACAAACCTGCCGAATTATAAATTGTTATGGGGTGCATGTGGAATGCGTAGAAGGGTATTGTGTAGATGAAGAAGTAGGAGATAACAGAGCTGTCGTTAGTTGTAATTACCCTAATAGCGATGCTAAGAAGCATTGTTTTTATGCTTTTTTGAACCATTTGCGTAATAGCTTTGCTCATTGTTATATTCAACGGGAAGATCGTTTTTTGCTGTTTAAAGATTTTGCTGATAATGGAAAACTAACATTGAATGCCAAGATAGATGCGACAATATTTTTTGAGTTTATTGCGGCGATTTATAAAGAGTATGGAGATTATAAGAATAGAGATAAGTAAATGATTTTATAATACATTTAAATTTTTGACCATGAGAAAAATATTTTACACAATGTTGGTGGCACTAGGTGTTATCGCATTTTTGTCCTGTTCCAAGGATGAAGAAGTAGTTAATTATCCTGATGGGGATGAGATACGTTTGGCGTGTGATAATGGGTTTTCTTTACACCTTCCTGTGGGTACTTATGTTATAAATGGGAAGAAGAATGTGAGTATTGCTGATGAATGGTATTTAGGTATAGACAAGTTGGGCTTTTATCCAGAAATAATTCAAGGTGCGAAGAATTACATAACATTTTTTACTATAAACAGTGTGCAGTGGGTGGATGTAACTAAGTGCCCTGCTTTGGAAAGTTTAGATATTGGCTTGTTGAACGTTGGGGGCATAGTAGATGCCAGTAATTGTTTGAATTTGAATTCTGTTGAAATTGGGGGATTTAGTGCAGATACTCTAAATTTTAGTGGTTGTGTAAATTTGTCTGATATAGATATTAGTCTTTCGACTCGTGAGGGTATTGGCATTTTGAATTTAAGTCGTTCAAGCGTTACTGAATTTGTAGTCAATAGTCCAGTAATGCGTTGTGATGCTCTTGATTTCAGTGAATGTACAAAATTAAGGAGAGTTAATCTTAATAATTGGAATATAGAGAAGGCTGAAATCTCTTTTGAGGGATGTACTGCATTGAATTCATTTAAAGGAAGTTATTACACTTATGCTGAACCAACTGGTTACGTATTCACAAATTTTAGAAATGAAACCTTGGATTTTAGCGGCTGTACTTCGTTGGATACTGTGGTATGTAGATATTATTTGCCACGTAATTTGATTTTGGACGGATGTACTTCTTTGCGCTATTTGGATTGTAGCGATAGCCACGCTTACAGGAATGATTATCGCTTAGATCCTCCTTTTGATACCTTGGATCTTCGTGCTTGTCCAGCTTTAACTTACCTGAATTGCTCTTATATAGGCTTGACTTCATTGGATATCAGTGAAAACAAGAATCTAAGAGATATAAGATGCTATGGCAATGATTTTTCAACAGAGGAGATAAACAAGATTTATGAAGCCCTGCCTGTCGTAGAGGATGGGTATATTGCGGTTGACTACGACGATTTTTTCAGGGAACCGATAGGCAATTATGAGATTGCCGAAAGCAAAGGTTGGAGAGTTTCAGGAACATCGGTTAACTAAATTAATCCCTCCCGCAGCTTTGGCGCGGGAGGGATTTTTATTTTGGAATCGCTAAGTCTGATTGCCTATTTTATGTTGGAAATTTTAAGTATAGTACTGCCGTTATTAATTGCTGTTGTGGGTTTCATTTGTCAATGGCATAAATCGAAAAAAGAACAACTTGAACGTGAGTTGGAGAAATTAAAAGATTTGTTTACTACTACTCTTTTAAAGTATGAGTTGCCGGAACCTGCTGTTTCGTTGATGGATTGGCAACGCCCTTTGCAAACTTTATATCTTCCTGTTGAAGAATTTAATCGGCTGTTTTATACCACTTTCCCTTTGATTATTGAACATCTAAAAGTGGCATTACATTTGAATGTTCGGGCTTCGCATAAATCTGCGCATGCTGCAGATATCCGTATGTATTTGAACCAGCTTGTATTCATTTGCAAATGCTTAAAAGATAATAAAATAGAGATAAGACATGGGCTTGAATGCCTTGATGATGACAATGAAGAAGGAGAGGGGGAAGATGAATTGCGCACTCAGATAGTACAAATGGTCAATTCGTTAGAAAAATTGGAACAGAAGTATTTTCCTCAATAATTTGGATTATCTATATGATGTTTTTCCGATTTGTTGAATCAAAAGTTTCCGTAGGGAGAGGGTTTTTCATGCGTAATTGTTTTGTTTGCAAATATAGTTTATTTATTTGACATACAAATGAATTTGCAAAACAATTTGGCAATTTGGCGCGATTTCGTTTGGCAATTTGGCGGCAGGCAAGGGGGAAATAAAAGCCCGCCATTGCCTTTGCGGAGGGCGATGGCGGGGGCGGGAAGGAGGGGGGAGCTTACCCCCACCCCTCCCAGTCCTTCCACACCGGCTCGTAGCCTTTGGCGCGGATGACTTGTTCGATTTCGGCGGGGGTGCGCTCGTCGCTGATGTGGAATTGCTCCAACGCCTGCGGGTAGGTGTAGTAACCGCCCGGCTCGGTCTTTGAACCGGCGCTCAGGGAAGTGATGCCGAGGGCGAGCATGTTGTCGCGGAAGGCAGCCCCCTCGCGGGTTGAGATGGAGATGTCCACGTCGTGGTCGAAGATGCGGAAGGCAAAGATGAGTTGCGCCAACTCCCTGTCCGAGAGCACCACATTCGGCTGGAAATGCCCTTCTGACGGGCGCATGCGGGGGAAGTTCACGCTATAGCGCGTCTGCCAGTAATGGCGTTGCAGGTAGCGCAGGTGGCGTGCCATCATGGTCACGTCCGTTCGCCATTCCTCCAAGCCGATGAGCACGCCCAGCCCGATTTTGTGTACTTTTGCCTGCCCCATGCGGTCGAATCCGTTCAGCCGCCACTCGAATTTGGACTTCATGCCCTTGGGGTGGTACACATTGTAGCGGGCGCGGTTGTAAGTCTCTTGGAAGCAGACTACGCCGTAAAGCCCTGCGTGCGTGAGCCGTTCGTAATCTTCAGCCTTGAGGGGCATGACTTCAATGGACAGGTTGTCGAATAGGGGGCTTGCCAATTGCAGGGCGCGCTCCAAGTAGTCTACTCCCGCGTCTTTGGGATTCTCGCCCGTGACAATGAGCAGGTTCTCGAAATTGCCCAGCCGTTTGATGGCATGCAGTTCGTCTACAATTTCCTTTTCCGTCAGGATGGTACGCTGGAAAGGATTGTCGTGGTTGAAGCCGCAATAGGCGCAAAAGTTGGTGCAGGAATTGGTCAGGTACAGCGGGATGTACAGCGAGATGGTCTTCCCGAACCGTTGCAGCGTGTATTTCCGGCTCAGTGCTGCCATTTGTTCCAGATACCGGGCAGCCACGGGTGAAATCAGTGCCATGAAATCCTCGTCGTCCAAATGGCTTTTCCCCAATGCGGCTTCCACGTCGGCTGTGGTCTTGGAGTAAATCTTTTCCGTGGTTTCCTCCCATGAATATTTGTCTAATTCTTCTGAAAACATAGCTTTCCGTTCTAAATTGTCAATCCAAAAAAGCAGTCAGCGGGCTGCTGGCTTCTGCTACATCCGTGCGGCTTGCCAATCCGGCTTCATACGCCATGCGTCCGGCTTCCACCGCCATTTTAAACGCTTTTGCCATTTCCACTGGGTCGTTGGCGACGGCAATGGCTGTGTTCACCAGCACGGCGTCCGCGCCCATTTCCATCGCTTCGGCGGCATGGCTGGGGGCGCCGATGCCTGCATCCACCACCACGGGGATGTTGCTCTGCTCAATGATGATGCGCAGGAACTCGCGGGTCTGCAGTCCCTGGTTGCTGCCGATGGGCGCGCCGAGCGGCATGACCGTGGCTGCCCCTGCATCTTCCAGGCGTTTGCACAGCACGGGGTCTGCCTGGCAATAGGGCAGGACAATGAAGCCCATCTTCGCCAGCTCCTCCGTGGCTTTCAGCGTCTCAATGGGGTCGGGGAGCAGGTAGCGCGGGTCGGGATGTATCTCCAGCTTCAGCCAATTGGTCTCAAAGGCTTCCCGTGAAAGCTGGGCGGCAAATATTGCCTCCTTGGCGTCGCGCACGCCCGATGTGTTGGGCAGCAGCTGTACGCCGGGGCGGAGGATATGCCGCAGCATATCGTCGTTCTTGTCTTCCGTACGGATTCTTTTCATGGCAACGGTAATCATCTGGCTGCCGGAAGCGATGAGGGCTTCCTCCATTTTCTCGTTGGACGAGAATTTCCCGGTACCTGTAAACAGGCGGGATGTGAAAGTTCTATCTGCGATTTTCAATGATTTCATAGTCGTGTTGTTTTAAAAATATTGGTTCAATAATCTGATGATTTCTCTTGTCTTGGAGCAGAGGTCTGCGCTGTTCTTGATGACGCCCGACAGGGCAAAGCCTTGGATGCCTGCCTCTGCCAGTGCCGGCATGTCTGCTTCCGTGATGCCCCCGATGGCGAAAACGGGGATGCGGATGCCGTGCTGCCGCATCTTCTCCAACAACCGGCGGTATCCCTCCACGCCCAGCACAGGGCTGAGCTTCTCTTTCGTCGTCGTGAAAGTGTAAGGTCCCAGCCCGATGTAGTCCACCCCTTGCCGGCTGCGGAGCAAAATATCCTCCCACGTGTTGCACGTGGCGCCGATGATTTTCCCTTTGCCGAGCCATTCCCTGGCTTCTTGGGGCGGCATGTCTTCTTTGCCCAAATGCACCCCGTCGGCTTCCAATTGCCTGGCGGCTTGTACATTGTCGTTGACGATGAAGAGGCTCCCGTAGCGGTGGCAGACGGCTTTCACCAGGCGTCCCGTCTCCAGGAACTCCTCCGTTGCCGCCCCTTTCATGCGCAACTGCACCCACCGCATGCCTCCGCGGCAGACCGCCTCCGCCTGTTCCGCGAGCGTCATGCCCGCCTTGGGCGCGGTGATGTACTGCACGCGCAATTCTTCCGGTCGGGGCAACGTCCCGGTCTCCCTCGGCGTATAGCCCAGTAGGCTGTCGTTGCTCTCAATCACTTGCCCTACGTACACCTGCGCCTTGTTGCACGCTGTCGGCAGGTCGTCGCCCTGTGCCAGGTGGGAGAGGAGGGCAGCCGAGAGCATGCACCCCGTCCCGTGCTTTGCATAAGGGCTTTTTCGCAGCGTGAAGCGGTAGACCCTTTCCGGCGTGATGAGGTAATCCGTGCTTTCCTCCCCCTCGTTGTGCCCGCCTTTCCAAAGCACGTTCAGCCCCTGCTGCCGGCAAAGGCGCTGCACCTTTTCCGCCGTAGCCCCTTGCCCGAAAAGCCGGTACACTTCCTCCGTATTTGGCGTCACGAGGTACAGCCGGGGCAACACCTGGTTCAGCCGCCCGGTATCTTCGGCGTGGAAGACGTGCCCTGCGCTGGCTTTCAGGATAGGGTCCCACACGATGCGGCAACCAGGGCAATGTTCCCGCAGCCATCGTGTCACCTCGTCCAGTGCTTCGAAACTTTCCACCAGCCCGATTTTCACATACTCCGGCTCGTGGTGCCTGAGTTGCATCTCGCACTGGCGCACAATCTCTTCCGGGGCAAGCCAATGCGTGCCGGCATAAGTGTCCTCGTTTTGGAAAGTGATGCTCGTGCATACCCCCAGCCCGTAGCTTCCCGTCGCCTCGAAGGTCTTCAGGTCTGCGCTCACGCCTGCGCCCGATGAGGGGTCAAATCCCGCCACGCTCATCACGAAAGGCGTCCGCAACCGCCTGAAACGCATCAACGCCTCCTCCGGCTTCTCCCAGAGATACCCCAGCACCGCCACGCCTGCGAATCCCGCCCTCCGGCAGGCATCCGCCCGCTCCGCCGTGATGCCCCCCAGGGCGACCACCGGCACGCGGCATCCCGACAAGTCCGGCATCTGCGCAAACGCGCTGCGGTAGCCCGCCTTGGAGATGCTGTCGAACACCGGGCTCAAGAAGCAATACGCCGCCCCTTCGGGCAGCCCTTCCGCTTCCTCCACGCTGTGGCATGAGAAGCTCACCGCCTTCCCTGCAAACTCCCCCATCCGCCCCATGTCCCGCGCCTTCAGGTGTACGCCGCGCAGCCCGTACTCCTCCGCCAAGTCATAATGCTCGTGCACCACAATCCGTTCCCTGTACCGTGGCTCGATGGCGCGCACGAATCGCTCGTACGCCTCCCGTCCTGCCCCCGGCTTCCGGAGGTGCAATACTTCCAACCCGCTTGCGAACAACAAGTTGCAAATCACCGTCTCATTCTCCACCGCCTCCGCCGGCGTAATCACAATTACCCTCATCATCGTTCCTCATTAATCGTTCGTCGTTCGTCGTTAATCGTTCATCGCTTCACGCAACTTCTTGCTTGCCCGCATCGAGCAGAAATGCTCCCCGCACATCGAGCAATAATGCGCCTCCTTGTGCCCCTCGTCGGGCAACGTCTCGTCGTGGAACTTCAGCGCCTTTTCCGAATCCAGCGCCAGGTGGAACTGGTCTTTCCACCGGAACTCAAAGCGCGCCTTGCTCATCGCCCAATCCCGGAAATAAGCCGCCGGATGCCCCTTTGCCAGGTCAGCGGCGTGCGCCGCCAGCTTGAACGTAATCACCCCCTCCTTCACATCCTCGCGGTTTGGCAGCCCGAGATGCTCCTTCTGCGTCACGTAGCACAGCATTGCCGTCCCGAACCACCCGATCATCGCCCCCCCGATGGCAGACGTGATGTGGTCATACCCCGGCGCGATGTCCGTCACCAGCGGTCCCAGCGTATAGAACGGCGCCCCGTGGCAATACTCCAACTGCAAATCCATATTCTCCTTTATCTTGTGCATCGGCACATGCCCCGGTCCCTCGATAAACGCCTGCACATTGTGCTTCCACGCAATCTGGCACAACTCTCCCAGCGTCTTCAGCTCCTCAATCTGCGCCTTGTCGTTCGCGTCCGCGATGCACCCGGGGCGCAAGCCGTCCCCCAGCGAAATCCCCACGTCATACCGTGCCAGAATCTCGCAAATCTCCTCGAAATGCTCATAAATGAAACTCTCCTGCTTGTGCGTCGTGCACCAATGCGCCAGGATAGACCCGCCCCGCGACACAATCCCCGTCAGCCGTTTCACCGTCAGCGGCACATGCTTCCACCGCAGCCCCGCGTGAATCGTGAAATAATCCACCCCCTGCTCCGCCTGCTCAATCAGCGTATCGCGGAAAATCTCCCAATTCAGCTTCTCCACGTCCCCGCCCACCTTCTCCAGCGTCTGGTACAGCGGCACAGTCCCCACCGGCACCGGCGAGTTGCGGATAATCCACTCCCGCGTCTCGTGGATATTCTTCCCCGTCGACAAGTCCATCACCGTGTCCGCCCCCCAGCGGAAAGCCCACACCGCCTTCTCCACCTCCTCCGCAATCGACGACGTCACCGGCGAATTGCCGATGTTCGCATTGATTTTCACCAGGAAATTCCGCCCGATAACCATCGGTTCGCTCTCCGGGTGGTTCACGTTCGCGGGGATAATCGCCCGCCCGGCAGCCACTTCCTGCCGCACGAACTCCGGCGTGATATGCTCCGGGATATTTGCCCCGAACGCCTCGCCCTTCTCCCGCTTGTACTTCTCCCGGATTTGGTCGCACAACTGGTTCTCCCGGATGGCTACATACTCCATCTCCGGCGTGATAATCCCCTGCCGTGCATAATACATCTGCGTAATCTGCCTTCCCGCCTTTGCCACCCGCGGGCGCGTGTTCACGTGCTCGAAACGCAGGCTGTCCAGCGTCCTGTCTGCCTGCCGCATCCGCCCGTACTCCGAGCTCAGCCCCTCCAGCCGCTCCGTGTCCCCCCGCTCCTCAATCCACCGCTCCCGCACCTTCGGCAGCCCCTTCTCCAAATCCACCCGGTACTCCGGGTCGCTGTAAGGACCCGACGTGTCATACACCACCACGTCCTCATTCTCCACCCGCGACCCGTCCGTGTCCACCGTCGCCGACATCTTAATCCTCCGCATCGGCACCCGCAAGTCCTCCCGCGAGCCCGTCACGTAAATCTTCTCAGAACCGGGCAACGCCCCGGTCGTCACTTCAAACTTTTCCATATCCTTTCATGCTATTGATTATACATCCTGTAAACTGCCCTCATCCCCCCTGCACCGCGCGGATGACCAGCACCCGCGCCCCTGCGGCGACCGCCGTCTCCGCCCAACGGCTCTTCGGCACCACCGTGTCGTCCACCGCCACGGCAACATTCACCGGCGCAATCCCTTCCTGCGCCAGCAGTTCGCCCACCGTCGTCCCTTCCCGGCACTCCACGCGGGCATCGTTCAAAAATACCTCTATCATAACTTATCCTCTTGATTAACAACAATACGGCTTCTCCTCCCTGGGCGTGATAGGCAAAAAACAGAGACTGCCGCATCTTGCTCCCTCCGCCGGCATTACCCGGATCAGGTTCATAGGGTATAATCTCAGCCCGTCCTATTCAGGCACCCCTCTCAGAAAATCCACCACAAACTTACGCCAAATCCCCCAATAAAGCAAGCCTTTCCCTGAAAAAGATGAACGACGAACGATTAACGATGAACGACGGGCGGTTGGCGGGCTTGCCCCCTTCAAACCCGAGTCAAACCTACTCCCAACGGGAGTCAAAAAGAGTGTAGATGAGAGGATATTTTTATAAAAACTACATATTATCGGCATAGAGCGGCGTTTGTATTGTGTAGATGTAGTGTAGGTGCTGTGTAGGTGATAGGCGTATGATATAGGTTAACAACGGGTTAGATAGGGGGTTGATACGGTGGTGGTAGGGCGTTGGATGAGGGAATGGGGTGGGGACGGGTTGATGATGCAACCGATTGGTGTACAATGCTATGGGATGTTGTCTTCCGGTTTTTTCCACTGGAGGATGAGGAGGAGGACGCCGGGGAGGAAGATGATGGCTGCCGTGATTTCGAGGGCGAAGGCGAGGGAGTAGGCGTCGTTCAGCCAGCCGACGAAGGGGGCTATCGCCGCGAAGATGAGGCGGATGATGAAGTTCCGCAGGGAGAGGACGGTTGCCCGCATGTCGGAGAAGGTCTGTTTGTTGATGTAGCCTTTCAGGATGGGGGTGGCGAAGCCGCGCACGATGTAGAAGAGGAAGAGGATGCCCAGCGCCGCGTAGCTGAGGTTGAGCGCCACGGCGATGTAGCCTCCGGAGATGAACAGGAGTATCCACAGGTAGGTGCGGTTTATGCCCAGCCGCGCGCTGAGCGCGTCGGAGTAGAGGGCGGCGATGCCGACGACGAGGTTCAGGATGGTCCACACGATTCCGAAGAGCCCGGTCGGCAGGTCGATTGCCATCAGGACGGGCTGGACGAACCATGCCATGGTGAGCGTCGCCGCGCCGATGATGCCGGAGAAGAGGATGTCGTAGCGCAGGGAGCGGTTTTCGACCAGCGAGTAGCGCAGGATGGCGGCAATCCGTTGCAGGGGATGGGCAATCCGCCCGCCGGCGTTGAATTCCCGCAATGCCAGGGCTGCCGGTATGCCGATGAACGCCACGCCTGCCTGGCAGTAGAAGGGCAGGCGCAGGGATATCGTGGCGAGGAGCCCGCCGAATATGCCGGCGATGGCTTCGGAGAAGTTGCCTACCATGGTGACTTTCCCTTCGTATTTCAGGTATTCGTCTTCCCGCCCGTAGTGGAGCATGCTGTCGTAGAGCAGGGCGGAGTCGGCTCCCGATATGAGGCTTTGCCCTATGCCCAGGAGGATTTCCGCCAGGAGGAACGCCCAGAATACTTCGGAGCAGGAGTAGGTGATGAAGCCGCCGAATACAATGACGCATCCCGCCGTGAGGCAGCGTTTCCGTCCCCATGCGTCCGCCAGGTAGCCGGTCGGGATGTCGAGCGCGACGGAGACTATGGAGTACACGCTCTTCAGCAGGAAGATTTCCTGCATGCCCAGCCCGTTGTCCTCATAGAAGAGGACGATGATGGGCATCACGAGGGTGAACCATTTGGATACCTTAATCAGGTAAAGGGCGTTGATATTTTTTTGTAACGTGTCCACGGGCTTGCATTTATTGCCTGCAAAAATAGTGAAAGTCGGCGGCAATGCAAAGGGCGGGGTGGGGGTAAAATAGAAACGGTGCCAAAATACCTTTTTTCATACTCCCTCCCCCCTTCGGGGTACTCTCCCTGTCTCAGGGGGAGAGTTTGAAATGTCTGGCATTTAGGCTCCTCCCCTAAAGTTGGGGAGGTGGCTGCGAAGCAGACGGAGGAGTATGACGGGCATTTTGGCACCGTCTCCGGTTATATGCGCTTGTGCATGGCTCAATCGTCGATGTCGGTCAGCTGGAAGGAGGTGTTGTAGCTGAGTTCGAGGCGGTTGTTGAGCTGCACTTCGTAGCCGCGGGAGTCGCGGTCGATTTGCAGGACTTTGGCGTCTGGGTAGAGGGAGGCGATGTGAGTCCTGATGGCTTGGGGGATGATGTCGGCGGGGACTTCAGAGAATTTGCAGTCCACGTCTTTCCATTCGCCGTTTTTGTCGAATTCCACTTTTTCGCCGTTCACGAACATGACTTCGTAGCTTTTGTCGAAGAAGTCTCTTTCCTGCTTGGCGAGCGAGACTTGTTTGTCGGCAAAGTATTGCTTGATGAATGCCTGCGCTTTTTGCGGGAGTTGGTCTACGGTGACGGGTTTGTCGTCGTCTGCACGGGTGATGCCGATAAAGGCGAATAAACAGATTGCTAATGTCATTAATTTTTTCATGGCTCTAAATTTTTAAGTTTTACGGTTCAAAATTACAGGGGAATTCTGAAAAGAATCGGGAATGGGAAGTTTTTTTCTTTATTTTTCCGTTTTTTCCCAGAGGAGCTCGAAGCAGTGCATGCCGTCGTAGCGGTAGGCGATGCGGATGTGGTAGAGGTGGCAGATGGCTTGCGAGATGGAAAGCCCTAAGCCTGAGGAGTTTTGTCCCGGAGTTTTGCCTTGGTAGAATCGATGGAAGACGCGGTCGCTGTCGAGGGCTTCGGGGATGCCGGTGTTGCGGAAGGTGAGGGAACGGGGGGTTATCCGGATGTCTATTTCTCCGCCGGGGATGTTGTGGATGTAGGTGTTTTTCAGTAGGTTGGTTGCCAGTGCCGTGGCAAGCGTGGGGCTCATGTCGGCGTGGAGCTGCCCTTCTTCAGCGAGCCGGAGTCGGATGCCTTTGTAGGCGTAGATGTCTTGGTAGTCTTCGAGTTGGCGGTGGAGGATGTCGTTGAGGCATACCATGCGGTTGTCGCGGAATTGCCCGTTTTCGATTTTGGAGAGGAAGAGGAGGGATTTGTTGAGGCGGATGATGTAGGCGAGGGTTTCCTGGATTTTATTGATTTCTGCCAATTGGCGTTCGGTGGTGTCCTCTTGTTCTGCGAGCATTTCCAGGCGGTTCTGGCAGATGGCGAGGGGGGTCTGCAATTCGTGGGAGGCGTTGCCGATGAATTGTTTTTGCTGCTCGTAGATGGCTTGGTTGCGTTCGATGGTCTTTTGGGCAGCCGCGTGGAGCTTGCGGAATTCGGTGATGCCGGTTTTCAGGTCGGGGAGGGGCACTTCCTCGCCTACCGTGTAGCTGTCCAGCCATTTCAGGAGGGTGTACAGGGGGCGCAGGCTGTCGAGGAATACCCAGATGTTGACCGATACGAGGATGACGAGCAAGGTGAGGGTGAGGGTAATCATCCAGTTGAGGATGGCGAGGCGCAAGTCCTCTTTTTCGATGCTGGGGGTGCTGACGGATAGCTAGAAGTAGTTGCCTTCGCTGTCTTTGAAAATGGTGAGCAGAATGCGGGCAGGTTCCGTCTCTTTCCGTT
>CALUKF010000031.1 GCA_944321145.1 uncultured Odoribacter sp.
AGAACGTGCCCAAGAATAAGTTTGGACAAATTTTGCAAGTCGGTAAACGAATCTGTTGAAATGATAATAACCATCTTCACCTTTGGCAAGATCACGCTCCCAGTCTATGATAACAGTGTTTACTTTGTCTTTAAGATAAAACTTCAAAGCTATAGCCCAACTTTCAAATGCAGCTTCATCATCTTGCATGTTTGCTTTTAGCCCTTTTACTCTTAATTTGAGCGTAAGACTCTTTTCTGCTGCGTCGTATGAATAATCATAAGAAGAAGGTATCTCTGCTCCGGGTTTTACTTTCTGTAGAAACCCTAATATTTCATTTTTCATGTTCATAGTGAAAATCAATTAAATTGTAAATTATTATGTCATTCTATTTCTTTTATTAACGTGAGTTCAAAATAAGTCTATAAAATATTCATTTGGAAAATAGGAACATAGCGATAAAAGCTTTAATTTTATCGTGCATAATTACAAAAGCAATTACCACCATGTTCTCAGAGGCTAAAATTACGGAAATTTATTGCATGGCAGATGATTTTTGCAAGGAATTTGCGAATGTCCAAGAAAAATATTTGGTTACCGACAAAACAGCCAAACATCGTAACAAACCGAACAGGATGAGCGATGCGGAAATCATGGTTATCCTGATCTTGTTCCATTTAGGCAGCTTCTCCTTTGCCCTTGAAATCAGCTACCCCGTCGGGCTGCTCATCGGTTTCGGGCTTCTTGCCTTCTTCCTCTGGAAAAGCCTGAAAACCACAGCAGAGCGGGACACTTTGTGCTGAACCAAACAGAAATGCCGATCAGAGAGTTGTCCTGCTATCATCACGCAGCCATCACACCCTAATCAGGCAACAGACTTCTTACACCTTGCTTACGCCTTCGCTGGAAACTCAGTCAGGAACTCCCTCCCGGCAAAGGCGTAAGCAAGCACTAAGAAGAGTGTGGGACGAATCGAGCGGTATAACCGCCTTAATGGCAAGGGATATTTGCTTTCTCTGTCCTCTCCCGCAAAAACCGCTTCAACAGGAACGCCAGAAAATACGGGAAAGTATAGAACTGCCCATTAAAGCCGACATTCTTGTACCCCAATTTGATGCCGTAGCGAATATCCTTGTACTTCTCGCGGTCGGACAAAAGCTTGTTCAGCGAGCGCGTGGCATTGTCTGCCGCCTTGACCTCTACGGGAACAAGCGAATCCTTGTCCCGCACGAAGAAATCCATTTCCAAAGTAGACTTCTCGTCCCGGTAGAAATACAAACCGTAACCTTGCTTGACCAGCATGTCACCCACGATGTTCTCATAAATCGCCCCCTTGTACGTATTGAAATTCCGATTTGCCCGCAAATCCTCCTGCGACTCCTCATCCAGCGAAGCAATCAGCAACCCCGTATCCTGATAGTAGAGTTTGTACAACCTGGGATTGTAATTTCCCCGCAAAGGCAATTCCACCCGGTCAAGGCAATAGCAGACGTTCACAATGCCCGCATCCGCCAGCCAATCAATCGTCCCGATGTAATCCCGGTTTCTTGCCCCACGGGCGACTTTCGTAATCTGGAATTTCTTATTCTCCTGCCCCAGAAAGACGGAAATGTGCCGGTAAATGTTCTTGATTTTTCCTTTGTCCAAACCCTGGGCATATTTCGTGATGTCCTCCTCGTAATCCAAAAGGAGCTGCCGTTGCAATTGCAAAGTGCCGCTAAAATTTTTGTTGTCAATATAAGCCTTCACCACAGCGGGCATCCCCCCAATCGTCATGTAATCCCTAAAAATATCGAACAACACCCCCAATTCCAATTCCGAAAAAGGAGCGACATCCCGCATGTGCGCATAAATCTCCTCAATCTGGGCAGGCGAATAGCCTTTTGCCCACAAAAACTCCTCGAAATCCATGGAATGCATCTCATAATCCTCCTTGTAACCCACGCTATTAGACTCGATTTCCCGATAATTGATGCCCATCAGCGAACCGGAACAGATGACATCAAACCTGCCGTCCAGTTTGAACGCCTTCAATACCGTAGCACAAGCCGGGCATTCCTGCATCTCGTCAAAAAAGAAAAGCGTGTCACCCGGCACAAATTCCAGCGACGGGTCAAGCAGGGAAATATTCTTCAAAATCGCGTCCACCTCATACCCGTCATTGAATATGGCTTTAAACTTACTCTGAAAAACAAAATTAATGGCAATGACATGCCTGTAATTCGCTTGCGCAAAGGCAGTAATCGAAGCCGTCTTACCAATTTGCCGTGCCCCTTTGACAATCAAAGGCAGGCGGTCGGGATTGTTTTTCCAAGCCAGCAAATCATCATCTATTTTACGTTTTAGCAGTTCCATGTCCGATTTCATTTATACACAGGCAAATGTACGAACATTCCCACATTTTTCCAAGCATTTCGAACCCTAAATCCCACATTTTTCCGAGGGTTTTGAGGGTCAAATCCCACATTTTTCCTAAAAAGCGGCAGGGAAAAGCCCTCCAAGCCCTATCCTGTCATTGCCGGGCAGCAGTTTTGTGCTGTTGGTAAATACGCTTCACGAGGGCAGCGGCAGGCTGAACGGCTGCAGCCTTGCGCCCGCTGAACACCCAGCGGTCAAGGAACGACAGGCGGGGACTGATGAAATGCACAATGGGACCCACAATGAGCGCGGCAATGACCGTGCCCTCGCGCACGCCATAGATGCCGGACATGAATATCCACGATACCAAGCACGAGAGCGCGACCAGCGTGCTGTCGAACCCCAACTTCACGTAGCCGAAATCCTTCTTGAAACGCATCGCAATGACCCGCACGTAATATTCACCGGGCGTCATCGCCACGTCCATCTTCACCTCCAGGGCAATGCCCGCCGCCAGAATCACGCACCCCGCCAGCAATGCGGCAATTTGTGAGAAATAAGCTTCGGGGTTCAAACCCGAAAGGATGCCCATGGAGCAGTCGATAGACAACCCGAAAAACACCGTGACCGGCAACTGCAAGAGGTAGAGCCGCCATTCCTTGCGCAGCCAGCGGCGGTTCATAAAGAGCGGTTCCGTAACCACAAACAGCACATTGATGACAATCGTCCACTCCCCCATCGTCAGACGGGTAAACAAACTCAGCACGTATGTAATGCTCGTAATCGGCGACGTGCCCAACAACGCCTTGGTGATAAACGCCACGCCAAAGGCATTGACGAAAAGCGAAACGACAAACAAAAAATATCTTCTGAGCGTCTTAATATCCATGTTCCCTATTTTGCCCGCAAAATTACAAACAAACGCCCCAAGGGTATCCCCTGCCCAAGGCTAATATTGGTTAAAAACGGGTGCGCCCTTCCGAAAGCCCAGGCACGCCGTCCGCAATAACCGGCACCCCTGCCAGGCTCAAAAAAATGACGGAAAAAAGCCTTAAAAAAGGGCATGTAGAGTCCATTTTCGGGGACTTCCAGTTTTTAACATTTAAGGGGTATTGATTCCCAGCGGATTGCAACGCAGACTTCCAGTCCAAAACTCCCAACGTACAGTCGATTTTTTTGCATCCTCCGATTTTGCTCCCTAAATTTGTTCGAGACGGAAGCACAACGCCCCGTCCAAAATCAATAATAACAAAACCAATTTCAAAAACATGAGAAAAACATTACAGGCACTGGCAGCCTTTCTGCTCCTCCTCACGTGGAGCTGCCCAAAAGAAGAAAGCCCCCTCACCGGGCAAACAGGCAACACCATAGCCATCTCGCAGGTCACTACTCCAAAACATGCTCAATAACAATCTATTAAACAACATAATATGCGAACGAATTATTTAAAACTTGGCAGTCTACTCGCTATCCTATTATGTATCAGCTGCGAGGGACAAACGGAATGGATTCACAGAACATACTGGAACTACAACAACCAATCACAGGACACGCTCAAAATCATTGGAGCCATAGAATCCAGTTATTCAACTAGTAATAATTTGAGTTTCACTCTATATCCCGGCGAGGGGAAAGGCATTCTTTGTGAAGTAGACGGAGGGGAAGAGGAACATCCAGAAGGGTTATTTTTCCCCTTTGATTCAACAAGTTGGCGAGGCACACAAACAAAAATGCTCATTATCAACAAAAGGGATTCCATTACACTCTACACACACAGCGGAAGCCTTATGGATAAAAAGAATTATGCAGCAGAACGATTAGGTAAAAGGGTATTCCGTTTCACCTATACGTTTACAAACGAGAACATAGAGGAACTTCTAAAAGAAAAACAAAAGTAATCATAGGGATAGGCTGTGTCTCACCTATAAAAACGAAAGAAAATGCAGACTCATCATTTAACACATTGCATCAGCATCGTCATATTAAGCATCATCATTTCAGCATGTGCCAAAGAAGACGAGTATTCAAATGCCGATTGGATTTACCTCAATGAATCAAAATACGAAATAACAATACAATACGGCATCGACCCAAGTAGTTACGGCGGTTATGAAAAAAATTTCATATTAAATCCCAATGCAAAGCATGTAATAGAAATCCGATATGACTTAGGATTTCCCAACATGCAAGCTCCTGATTTTATATGTCCTTATCGTGAAGGAGCCAGAATCACAATAAACCATCGTGTCTTTGAATTAAGAAGTCCAAACAGCATTGCACACATCATTAATTATCAAAGCCGTAAACTGGGATATAACTATTACCAATTTACCTACACGTTTACAGACGAATACATCGAAGAACTTTTAAAATCAAAACAAGAACAAGAGTAAGTACATCACGTTGCTGCCGGAGAAATTCCGGCAGCAACCTAAAAAAAATCAATATGTGGACGAAGCTTTTAATTATTGGAATAGCAAGTAGTTTTATTGTAAACTTAACAAGTTGCATGAAAAGTACATGTGGACCTGAACTCCACGTTGAAACGCTTTACATCAACGAAAGCGGTGCAAAAATCAAAATGTGCACCTACAGGACAAATTTATACGCTGATGGTCAAAGAGATTCCATTCCACGGGTCAAAGAATACCATTTGAATCCTACAGACTCTGTAAAAATACAAGGAGAAGGACTATACCAATGGACAGATTCCGTTTTCGTCATCTTCAACGAAGAAAAAATATGGAAAAACTACCGGGACAGCGTGAATTTAACACCCAGCATTTACAACGGCAACGAATATCAAATCATCTACCCTATCCCGGAAAACAAATACCATGTTATTTGGATATTCCGTTTCACTCCTGAACACATTAAAGCGGCAACAGATTTAAAAGAATAAACATTACAGGCGCGCTTGGCTTTTTATGACCAAGCGCGCACTGCAACAAAAAACAGCCCTGCAGCAAATCGAAGAAAAAGGCTATGCCCGCCTTCCCAAAGGCTGTAGGCAAGGCTTGGGCATGGCACAAACCGGACTTGGGATAACAGTATCGGCTTTGTTATCCCTGATAAACGTGTAAGTATATATTCATGTTCTTTCCTTGAATATTTTTCGATGATTCTTCGATTTTAATCGAACGTGAATCGAAGGATAATCGAACAACGAACGAAGATAGAAGCTATCACGTAACTATGGCGTATATCTGGCATAACTGAAATTCCAAGCCTTGTCCAAGCGGGGAGCAAGGGAGGGGCAAGCGGGACGGGCGCATTACGTTAAAATATGGAAATCCTGCCGATAATCGCGTTCAATGCTTTATCTTTGAACGCGTTATTATAATTTGGGTTGATATGAAAGGATTGAAATATTTGCTCGTGTTTGCGTGTTTTGTTCCGTTGTTGATTTTCAGGGATTTCACGCCAAACAACGAATTGAAGTACTTGAGCATTGCGGACGAGGCTTTGCGCGACGAGCATTGGTTTGCGTTCTGGAACCACGGGGCGGCGTATGCGGACAAGCCGCCGTTGTACCTGTGGATTGTCATGCTGGGGAAATGGCTGTTCGGGACGCACAGCATGTTTTTCCTTGGGCTGTTTTCCGTCATCCCGGCACTGGTAACCCTCCGCGTCATGGACAAATGGACGGCGCCTTACCTGAACGAGCGGTATCGCAACAGCGCTTTCCTCGCGTTGATGACTTCGGGGCTGTTTGTGGGGTCGGCGGTCGTGCTGCGGATGGATATGCTGATGTGCATGTTCATTGTGCTGGCATTGTACACTTTCTTTAAAATGTACTCCGGGCTGGCAAAGCGAAGGGACGGGGTGCTGTTGCCTGTGTATATCTTCCTGGCGCTTTTCACGAAGGGACCGGTGGGGCTGCTCGTGCCTGTGCTCTGCATCCCGGTATTCCTCGCCACCCAGCACCGCCTGCGGGAGTACGGGCGTTATTTCGGCTGGAGGACGTGGGGCATCCTGCTGGCACTCTGCGCCGTGTGGTTTGGCTGCGTATTTGCCGAGGGCGGGAAGGAGTATCTGAACAACCTGCTCTTCAATCAGACGGTCAATCGTGCCGTGGACGCCTTCCACCACAAGGAGCCGGCGTGGTATTATCTAAAAACCATTTGGTATTCACTTGCGCCGTGGATTTTGCTATACGTGGTTGCCATCGTGCTCGGCATCCGGCGGCACCTGCTCAACACCGACTTGAAACGCTTTTTCATGGTGATTATTGCCACTACGTTCATCGCCCTCTCTGTTTTCAGCGGGAAGCTCGACATTTATATGCTGCCCATATTCCCCTTTATTGCTTACCTGGCATTCCTGATGATGCCGGGCTTGAAAAAGAAGGCTTTGCTCGTCATGGTGGGGATTCCGGCGGGCGTGCTCGTGCTGGCATTCCCGGCTTATTTCGTTGCCATGCACTACGTTACCCTGCCGGTGAAACCGACGTGGCTGTATCCTTTCACCACGCTGCTGCTCAGCGCGGGTGCAGGCTGTTCGCTGTATTGGCTTTTCCGCAAGCAATTGCGCCGTGCCATCGACAGCCTTGCCATCGGGTTGCTGCTCACGGTCTTTGCCGGGTCGTTCGCCCTGCCGCAATTAGACCCGTACATGGGCTTCCGCGCGATGAGCGAAAAGGCGCAGAGCGTGGCGCACGAGGAGGGCATCGACACGTTCTATTACCATCCTTTCCGCAGCGCGGAAAACATTGACGCCTATATCGGTTGCCCGCTGCAACCTTTGGAGGCAGAGGAAATTGCAGCCCGCGCCGAAAAGGAACGTTTCGTCCTCTTCCTCCGGGAGAAAAACCGGCGAAAGAATCCGGAACTGCAAGCCGCTGTGGCAGGGCGCACGGAATACCGTTTTGGAGATTATGCCATTGTGATTTTTGACTGATATGGGGGGATACATGATATACATTATCGGATTTTTAGCGCAAATCTGCTTCTCCGGACGGTTGCTGTTCCAATGGATACTGTCCGAGCGGGCGAAACGGGTGGTGTCGCCCAGCATCTTCTGGCTGCTGAGCCTGTTGGGGTCGTACCTGCTGTTCTTTTACGGGTGGCTGCGCGACGACTTTGCCATCATCCTGGGGCAGTTGATTTCCTATTACATTTACATCTGGAACCTCGACATCAAAAACGATTGGCAGAAAATCCCGCGTCCCATCCGCTACGTCCTGATTGCTACGCCGTTCCTCGCCATCGGGTACATGTTCACGGAGTCGCGGGCTTTCATCAGCCAGTTTTTCCAGAACGAGAAAGTGCCCCTGTGGCTGCTGGTATACGGCTCGCTGGGGCAGATTGTTTTCACGCTGCGGTTCGTGTACCAATGGATTTATTCGCGGAAGCGGCACGAATCGATGCTGCCCTTGGGATTCTGGCTCATCAGCCTGAGCGGCTCTACCATTATCGTGAGCTACGCGATTGTGCGGCATGACCCCGTGCTGATTCTCGGGCAGTCGACGGGGCTGGTGGTTTACCTCCGGAATATCTGGATTCTGCACAAGGCAAAGAAGCGGTAACCGCTATACATCCACTCCGTGGCGGTAGAGGTAGTCCGGGGCGAAATCTGCGCCGTTGTACCACTCTATTGTCCAATGCGTCAGCCCAAACTGCACAAATTTGGAAAGGTCTTTCAACGGCTCGAACATCTTACCCTTGAGCAAGGGCAAGAAGTCTATGCGCTTCTTTTTCCCATTGCTGAACTCCAAATTCATGGTGTAGTCTTTGACATATTCCACGTCAGTAACTCGTATTAAATCAATATCCTCAGGCATAACTAATCATTTTAACGGTTCAATTTTCTCGGGTTCTTCCCCCTGTTGCAAACGCTGCCAATTGGCGGCAAGCTCTTCTTTATTCAATTCCATCCAACGAAACACCTGCTTCAAAGCACTACGAGGCATCTCGCCTTTCACCACGCCTTTGTCAATCGTCACGATTGCTTCATAGTCTCCATACCTGACATGAAAATGTGGCGGATTATGGTCATCTGCAAACATCGTGATGATAATACCAAAGAAACGACATATTTCAGGCATAACTATCTCTATTTTATCTTTATGCAGACAAAGATAGCATCTTTTCCACTAAAACGGAAACGATTTGAACGAAAAAATACCCTTCCTATTATCAAGGATTTTAAATACTCACAATACACTTAAAAGTATTGTATATCTTCTTTTCTTTCGCTATCTTTGCCGCAAATTAATGTTTTAACGCGATGAAAAAGACATATTATTTTGCATTAACGGTTTGCCTCGCCGGCATGATGACGTGGGGCTGCGAGGAGGACAATACAGACAACCCAGAAACCAAGCCTTTGCACTTCGAGAAGAAGAGCTATGAGGTCATGCTTGACTTCAGCTACAATATCAGCGTGGAGAACGGCAGCGGCAATTATGAGCTGACAGTCGGGGACACAGCTATTATCAGTGCAAGTTATACGGACAACTCGGACAGTTTTGTGGGCGTCATCCCCGTGCGGGGCAAAGCCAAGGGGACGACTTCATTGATAGTCAAGGACAAGGAGACGCTGATTGCGGACACGCTGCAAATCAAGGTGGTCGACCAGTATGCCGCCTGCTACATCGTAATCTCGCAACACCCGGCATTGGCACAGAGCCGCTACTTGTTTCTCGTGGACAATGAGGCACGGGACTTTTACGTTTTTGCCGACGATGCCGATGAATTGCCTGCCGCACCGACACCCCTGCTGCTCGGGAAAGGGACTTACCGCTATTCGACGGAAGAAGGCACGGGGGAAGTGCCCGTCATCCCGTATCTCCACCTCACTTACGCCGAGGACAGCGAGGGCGATTTTGCGGAGGAGGGGATGCCCGTGGAACATACGTTCAGCATGGTCAATACGGACATGGGAACATTGTATTATTTGACGAAACTGACCGGTTTCCCGATAGAGGATTTGCCCCTGCAAATATCGGCTGGAACGAAAGACGTGCAGAAATATTTTCCCCTGCAGCTGACAGACTTGAATACAGGCATCGTCGTTGAGAGCCTGATAGATACACGGATGAACACCATGCCCGAAGGTTTCTTGGACTGATTACAAGTCCGTCTCTTTCACGCGGTAGTTGATGTACCGTTTGCGCATCCAGCGGTAGGCAAAGCAATCCTTGAAGGGACCGATGAGGCGGTTGGCAAGGTGGTATTTCGATTTGCCTGCCACGCGGGGGAAGTGGCGCACGGGGATTTGCTTTACCCGCCCTTCCTGCAACTGAATCAATGCCGGAATGAAACGGTGCATGCCCGTGAAAAAGGGAATCCGCTTGGCATAGTCCGTGTGGAGCACTTTGAGGGGACAACCGGTGTCCTGCACGCCGTCGTGGGTCATCATGCGGCGGAAACCGTTGGCAATTTTCGAGGACATGTTTTTCACAAAACTGTCCTTACGCCCGGTGCGGATGCCCATGACCAGTTCGTAGTCGGCGGCATGCTCCAACAGAAGGTTGAAATCTTCCGGCGTAGTCTGAAGGTCAGCGTCAATATAGCCCACCCATTTGGAGCAACAGGCATCTATCCCTGCCTTCATGGCTGCGCTCAGCCCGCAATTGCGCACAAATTCGAGGTAGAAGAAGTCCGGCTGCCGGGCGCAAATCTCCTTGATGAGCTGCCCGCTGCCATCTGTCGAGCCATCGTTCACGAACAGCACGCAGGTTTTCACCTTCGACTGGCGGATGAAAGCCCCCAAGGCTTCCTCCAAACGGGACATGTTCCCCTCCTCGTTATATACCGGAACCACAATTGTAAATTCGTATTCTGCAGTTTTATTTTCCATAGTCACTCATTTCTATTGGTGCGCTAAATTACAAAATTTTCAACACCCACATCGTTCCATTCTGCAAAAAATATCTGCATCCAACAATAGGCATGCCTGCTGTGAGCAAATCAGAAAATTTTTCCTATCTTTGAGGACAGATATCAAAGGAAATAATTGAAAATGGAAATATATCACGGAAGCTATATGGCAATTCCTTCACCTGAAATCATAAAGGGACAATTCACCAAAGATTTTGGAGATGGTTTTTATTGCACAGAATTAAAAAAACAAGCAGTAAAATGGGCAAAACGTTACGACACGCCTATTGTCAATAGTTATGAGTACCAGCCATGCAACACTTTAAAAATACTTCATTTTGAAGAAATGACAGATGAATGGCTGGATTTCATTGTTGCTTGCCGAAGCGGGAAATTACATCATTATGACGTTATCATAGGAGCAATGGCAAATGACCAAATATATAATTATGTGGCAGATTTTATGAACGGCGTATTGACGAGAGAGCAATTCTGGGTATTGGCAAAATTTAAACATCCAACACACCAGATTAATTTTTGCACGCCGGAAGCATTGAAATGTATCACTTTCAAAAATTACGAGGAGATAAAAGAATGAACGGACGCGAAAGCAGCAAATTGAACGACTTATTTTTCTTGTGTAGCCTGATAGAATATGTCGGGCGGGCAACAAAAAATGAACGCAAGGTTGTGGTAAACGCAATGGGGCGCAATGGTCTGAGACATTATTACGACTTGGCGGAAGTGTACCATTGTGAAAACATTGACAAGGTGACGAGCGAGATTATAAACAAATACAACATTCCCACAGGCACTTATAATAATATCGCTGCCACAACGGAGCGCGTGCCCTCCCATTGGGAAATCGGGAAAGTGATGCAACGGCTTGTGCATACAGCAGCCCAACATTCCAAGAAGGGAACCATTGATACCCTAATCAAAGTTTACAATTCATGGATAGTGCCTAAAATCGACAACTACAATAGCTCCATGTATTACGAAAATACCAGTTATCAATATGCCTCGCTCCGGGCAGGCAGGGCATTGTAATTTAGCAGTCGCGTCGAGAGTCAAACAGCAAATTCAAGGAAAAAACATATTTTTGTTCCCGGAATCATAGAGAAAGACAAGTACAAATCATCAAAAACACGAAGATATTCTTATGGACATCGACTTTGTAATCACTTGGGTGGATATGAATGATCCGAAATGGCAGGCGGAATTTGCCAAGTATGCCCGCCATAAAGGCAATGAGAAAAACGGGGTTTCGGAAGCCCGTTTCCGTGACTACGGTTTTTTGAGATACTGGTTTCGCGGCGTGGAAAAATTTGCGCCTTGGGTGCGCAAAATCCATTTTGTGACCAGCGGACAGAAACCCGAATGGCTCGATGCGAATCATCCGAAGCTAAATCTGGTCAGCCATAAAGATTACATCCCTGCCCAGTTCCTGCCAACGTATAACTCCGTGGTCATTGAACGCTACTTGCATAAAATTCCCGACTTGGCGGAACACTTTGTTTACTTCAATGACGACTTCTATATCATCAACCGGATTGGGACAGAGCGCTTTTTCCAGAACGGACTGCCATGCGACATCGCGACTTTCCTCTATAATCCTGCGTGGTCTCAATGGTACAAGAGAATCAAGAACAATTTGAGAATCATCAATCAACATTTCGACAAACGGAAAGTAATAGCACAATTCCATGACAAATGGTTCGACAAAAGCTACGGCACAAAAGCCCGCTGGAATTATCTGCTGAAACCCTACGGCAAGTTCATCACGCTGCGCACTCCCCATAACGCCCAGCCCTACCTGAAAAGCACATTCGAGGAGGTGTGGGCTGCTGCAGGCAAAGAATTGACCGAGACATCTGCCAACCGGTTTCGTGCTGTGAGCGACTATACCCCCGAGCTTTTCCGCACGTGGCAAATCTGCCGGGGGAATTTTGAGCCTTACAATACCTATCGCGACACCAAAATGTTTCCCCTCATGATACGCCCCAAGCAAGCGGTCAGCGCAATATATCATCAATCCTATTCGTTGATTTGCCTGAATGACAATGTGCATATCCGCCATTATGCGCAAGTGATGGAAAACATCCGGAGTGCATTTGAACATATTTTGCCGGAGAAATCGAGTTTTGAGGTCAAGTAACAAGTTTGTTAGTAACAATGTTGTTACTAATTGATTTGTTACTTATCTTTGTGCAGGAATTTTATACTTGAAAAGCCATGGAAAACAAACCTTTTATCTTCGGCGTTGCCACATCGGGAGACCATTTTACTGACCGCAAAAAGGAGACTGCACGCCTCTTGCTCAACTTCCAGCATGGAGTGAACACGGTGCTCATTTCACCACGCCGTTGGGGTAAAACCTCTTTAGTCCAGAAAGTATGCCATTTAGCGCAATCCGACAAATTAAAAGTTGTTTACCTTGACATTTTCTTTTGCCGCAGCGAGAGTGATTTCTATGACGCTTTTGCTTTGGCAATACTCAAACAGACTTCGTCCAAAGTGGAAGAATGGCTGGAGCATATCAAATTATACCTTTCACGCATTAGCCCGAAAGTGTCTATCGGCACAGATCCAATGACCGATTTCTCGATATCGCTTGAAATGAATCCCAAGAACAACGACATCAACGAGATTTTGCAACTGCCTGAAAAGATTGCACAGAAAAAAGGATGCAGCCTCGTCATTTGCATCGATGAATTTCAACAGATTGCCGAATTCAAGGATTCCAAGATTTTCCAAAAACGCCTGCGTTCGGTATGGCAATTGCAAAAGTCTGTGTCCTATTGCCTGTTTGGCAGCAAAAAGCACCTGATGAACGAACTTTTTGAACGGAAGAGCCTCCCGTTTTACAAATTCGGCGATGTGATTTATCTGCCGAAAATCGGGACTTCCGATTGGGTGGATTACATTTGCAACCGTTTTGCCGTGACCGGCAAGCACATTTCTGCAGATTTGGCACAAGAGATTTGCCGGCGGGCAGACAATCACTCTTCCTACGTACAGCAATTGGCATGGCTGGTCTGGACTTACACAGACAAGGAAGCAACCGCGCGAAATCTTGAAGAAGCCTATCAAGACATCATTGACCAAAACACACCTCTGTTTGAAAAACAAACTGAGAGCCTTACGACTTACCAAATGAACTTTTTACGTGCCATTCTGGATGGCGTCCACAATGAGTTTACCACCCAGGAGATTTTGCAGAAATATCAACTTGGTTCATCTGCCAACGTCAGCACCGTAAAACGCGCACTCATCAAAAAAGAACTCATCGAAACCGAAAACCGCCAAATCATTATCCCCGACCCCATCATGGCGGCGTGGCTGAAAAGGGAATTGAAAGTGTAATACATTTATTTCCCAACGGTTTGTTGGGAAAATTCAGGCAAAGTATTTTCTATCTATTACAAAATCCTTATCTTTGCATAAATAGAAAATCATTAAGTCATAACATTATGGAAGCATTAATCACTTTATTCATCGTTTTAGCAGTCATCGGCAGTGCTATTGCAATATGGCTGAATACCAAATCAGGGAAAAAGTGGCTGGCAAGTTTCTAATATACCTCTTGCTAAACCCCCAAATTCAATTCAACAATCCCCTATGAACAAAGCACTCGCAGAAATTATAGCAGGAGTCATTCCCCACAAAATGACACGGAACCGGTGGCGCGGCATCTTGCGTTACGGAGTTATCAAAGCCCTGAAGCTGAGGTGGCAGATGAAGCATGACCACACGCAACCGCAATATTACCTTGTCGTATGCGCCATCGCCAAAAACGAAGGACCTTATTTTAAGGAATGGATAGAATGGCACCGGCAAATGGGAGTTGAGAAATTTTACATTTATGACAACGAGAGTACAGACGGCACGCGGGAAATCCTTGCTCCTTATATTGAATCCGGATTGGTGGACTACACCTATTTTCCGGGACGAAAACGACAACTTCCCGCCTATGACGACTGTTTTGACCGCCATCGGCTGGAAACACGCTGGCTGGCTGTCATTGACCTTGACGAATTCATTGTGCCGATAAAGGACAAGACAATTCCTGATTTTCTCCGCCGCATGGAGAAGTTCGCTGTGGTAGAAATTAACTGGCTGGTCTATGGCAGCGGGGGTGCAAAAACCAAAGAACCGGGAAGCGTCATGGAAAGATTCCGGTATCACTCTCTTCCAGAACACAAGTTGAACACGCACGTCAAGAGTATTGCCAATCCGCGGCGTGTCTGCACGATGATAGGGGCACACGAGGCAGCCCGCCTTTCCGGTCGTCCATGCGATTCCCATGGGAAACCGCTGAAAAAAGGCTTCCGCGACCGCAAGCCCCAGCAAGATGTCATCCGCATCAATCATTATGCGGTAAAATCATACGATGAATTTCTCGGGAAGCGTGCTCGCGGACGCGCCCGTATCAATACGTTGCGTGATTTTAGCTATTTTGAACAATATGATTTGAATGATATAGAGGAATAGGCGGCATCATTAACCCAAATTGCAAATCATAATTCAAGTATCTCCAAATAATACTTTATGTATTGATCGACACAACGATTCCAATCAAAGCGGGCTGCACTCTGTTTTAGTCTTTCCGCATAATGTGTAGATTTATCAAAAAAAGCCAACTGCTTTCTCACTACTTCCGCCATAGACTTTGGTGAAAGTTCTTCCCAATAGAAAGCTTCTTTGCCACCTATTTCAGGCAGGCTTGTCAATGTCGATAGAAACACTGGTTTACCAAATTTCATCGCTTCAATGGGAGGCAAACCAAATCCCTCACACAACGAAGGAAAAAGAAATGCACGGCAATTGGCATAAAGGACTGCTTTTTCAGCTTCAGTTATATTAGACAACATATAAATATTATGGTTCCTGCATTCTTTTATCTGTTGTTGAAGCATTTTTCCATAATCACTCCCCCAATTCCCGACTATCAACAAGTTTTGCTCAGGAAGGTATTCCATCATTTCTACCAACAAATGTACATTTTTTTTAGGCTGCAAACTAGAGATATGAAACAAAAAATCATCGGGAATATTCGCAGGAAAAGAAATGTTTTGCGATAAAGAAGACAGGTCTGCAACTCCGTTATAAATAATTTTTTTAGGATGGTGCATGTGAAAATATCGCTCCGTATCTTCACAAGCAAATTGAGAAATGTAATTCACATAATCTGCCCATTTTATTTTTTTCCGAAATTTATTAATTGCCCGCTTCAGATATTTTCCCTCTTTTTCATAGACAAAGTTAATATCATGAATAGTCAATAATTGCTTTTTTGCACAATACAACCCTTTAATCCGACTACATTGATAAGGGATATGAAATAAGTCAGCCGAGATTGGAAACAAAAAAAATAACCGTCGGAGAGATGGGTGCATACCAATATAGTGTACTTCATTGCCAAAATATCCTTTAAATTTAGGAGGCACAACAAAATACAATTCTATCCCATACCGACTGCGCAACTCTGGAGCAAGTTTACCTAAACGCTCACCGACCTGCCTACAGAATTCACCTAAACCAACATAAGGCACAGAAATGGGATAAGAATCTATCACTATTTTTTTCATAAGTAACATTACATTTAAACAACCACATTACTTTTCATGCTCTATTCTTTGCTTTATTTCCGGAAAATGTTCAAGTATTTTATGGAGCGCTTCGCGATTGCGGTCATCACCGGGCTGGAGATTTATGGTTTTAAGGGAATATTCCTTAGGCTTCCCCACCTCCTTGGCACGGCTCTTTCCATTAGGAATGGGCACCACGTAAGTGCCCTTTGATACGGCTGCTGCCCAAAACCATACATCATCGACCGTTGGCGCCATTGCCATAAAAAGGACAGGGTCGAGCATCTTTTCATCCAATGAATGAGGCGGATACAACACTCCGCCCACGCCCGTCTGCATAGCAAGCCGGCTGAAATGAATCCGTTTGAAAATAAAGTCATACCACTTGTATTTCCGCCATTCGCTATAGGGCGCGGATAATTTCATCCGCCTTACACGATGGGCAATAATGGCATCCGGCAATCGCTTGTGCAAGCGCAACAAGTCCCGCAACAGATGACACGGATAATCAATATCGTCATCTATTGTCACAATAATATCTTCAGGAAAATCCCGCAATGCCGGAATCAACTTTTTATACGAGCGAATCTCAGCGGGATCGAACCTCACCTCAAAAATAGGGCTTTCAGCCTTCAGTGCTTCAAGTTCTGCCGGCAACACTTCGCCCGGAAATTTCTGAGTATCTAAGTACAATATAATTTTGTCCGGCAGTACCAAACCATTCAAAATCGAGCGGATAGCCTGCACCGCGTATGGAATCGCTTCAGGGAAAGAGGTCAACGAAACAATAACTTTCTGTTCATTCATCATCCGAAAGATTAGTGGTTTTCAATTTTATAACCGATACGCTTCGCGACCACGGGAAACTCCTTCACAATCGCCTCCAACGCAGCGGCATTCCGGTCGATGCCTGACTTGAAGTTACTGGTCTTTAACGACAGCTCCCGGGGCTTGCCCAAGCCGCGCGGTTTGTTATGCCCAAACGGTACAGGCACAATGGGCGTGCCGTTCGCCACTGCTGCTGCCCAAAACCATATATCGTCCGTCGTCGGAGCTATCCGGGTAAACAGTTCCACGTCAAGCATCTCCGCTTTTAGCGCATGGGGTGGATACAATACCCCGCCTACGCCCGTCTGAATATTCAGATATCCACGATGAATCCGTTTCAACAAAAAATGATACCACCGATACTTTCTCCACTTGCGGTAAGGCTTCCCCGGTTTCATCAGCTTGGCACGATGCGCCAACAAGGCATCAGGCAATTCCTCGTGCAGACGCAGCAAATCACGCAACATGTGTTTATGGTAAGCCACATCGTCATCCACCGTCACAATCACCGCTTCCGGGAAATCATGCAGTGCCGGAATCAGTTTCCGGTACGAACGGATATCCCTGCCGTAATCCCGCACCTCAAACACAGGATTCTCCTCCGCCAACTTCAAAAGCCCTTTCGGTATCCCGCCTTCACCAAACTGCGAGAAGGTAAGATAAAGCACCACCTTGTCCGGAAGCACGGAACCAGCTAAAATAGACCGCACTGCCCGCTCAGCATACGCTATCGCTGCCGGGAAGGAAGTCATCGACACAATGACTTGTTGTCTTGGCGCATTCGGATTCATATTCATTTTTTTCAATAAGCCGTTACTTGTAAACGGGGCAAAGATACGACATAATTTCTTATGATTCAATACTGCGCAGATTAAATTCACCGATTAAACGACCGATTGATTATACCCTCCGTAACCACGCTTGACAAACCATTGAACTCCACCCGGCATAAATAGTGAAAACATATTGCAAATTCAGCGGAAACCATCCGCCAAATTGCTTTCACCAATAAGCCATTGATGCAGAAAAGGTAGTTCGGGCACACTTCCTCATAAAAATTAACGGAATAATATTTGTATAAAGCAATTTAAAACGTAACTTTACACCCGAAATGCAGGAAAATAATCTATTAGGTATGAAAAATATTTTCAAAGTCTTTTTAGACGGCATCCTATTCTTTTTTTCTTTGGGAAGCAACCCATTAAAAAAATACAAGGATGAAAGGGACAAAACAAATGATGCAGATAACATTGCCCGCGATTGGCAAAATGTGGGTAACGATATAAGGAATGCCTATGAAAAATACAGAACCTGCAGCGGAATCTATTAAAACAATACAAGTCAGCCAGCAACATTATTCTGGTCCGCTTCCAAGACCAGAAGATTTGGCAAAATATGACCAAATTGTTCCTGGTGCTGCCGAACGCATAATTAAAATGGCAGAAAAAGAAATGCAACATAGGCATGCAACAGAAGACAAATTGTCA
The DNA here is from genome assembly GCA_944321145.1 of uncultured Odoribacter sp. Taxonomy (GTDB): domain Bacteria; phylum Bacteroidota; class Bacteroidia; order Bacteroidales; family Marinifilaceae; genus Odoribacter. Next base: position 18,067 of record CALUKF010000031.1, read on the forward strand.
AAAGGCATGACAATAACCACTTATTTATCTATAGTCTTTGCCTTTATATCCGTATTAATCCTATGTGCCATTGTCGTATACGCCTTATATCTTGGATTTTCTACAGTAGCTGCCTCCATTGCCGTTGGTTCTATTGCTGCAGTTGCAGGGGTATTCATATACAAAACAAAAAGGAAAAAAACAAGTCAATAAAAAGCTATTCAGAAACCAACTAAATTTTGCAACATGAAAACAACGATTACCTTATTGTCCTTGGCTTTGCTCGGCTTACTGACTTCGTGCAAAGAGAAAAAAGAAAAATCCGCCTTGACGGAACAAACAGTGGAAACCGTGCAGCCTGTGCAACCCACCCCTGCACCCGCAAAACCCGTTGCTGAGACCCAACCGGCGAAGAAAAAGAATTACCACTTGGTAGCAGGCTGTTTCGTTGAACAGGAAAACGCCGAACGCCTGAACAAAGCTCTGGTGAGCGAAGGCTACGACTCGCAAATCTTCTCTTTCTATCGGATGCACATGGTGACTTACAACAGCTATGAGACCCGGGCTGAAGCACAAAAGGCTCTGAATCTCATTGTCCAGGAGAGTGGCAAAGAATTAACTTGGGTGTATCCCGTGAAATAACCCCACCTTATAAAAACAATACGAGAGCGGCAATCGCCGCTCTCGTGCTTTATTCTACATTACATGATAAAATGGTCGCTGATAGAACGGTGCTCCACCACATTGCGTATCGTCTCGGCAAACATGTCTGCCACGGAGATGACGCGAATCTTCGAGCACTCCCGTTTCTGCGGGATGGAATCCGTGAATACCACCTCGTCCAGAGCCGAATTTTCAATGTTCTCGTAGGCTTTCCCTGAAAGGACAGCGTGGGTAGCCACGGCACGCACTGTCTTCGCGCCCTTGTCCTTCAGCATGTCGGCGGCCTTGCAAATCGTGCCTGCCGTGTCGATCATGTCGTCCACGATGACCACATTCTTGCCCACCGGGTCGCCGATTACCTTCATATCCGCCACCTCATTCGGGCGCACGCGGGTCTTATGACAGATTATCAAACTGCTGTCAAAAAACTTCGCCCAAGAATTCGCACGCTTCGAGCCGCCGATGTCCGGCGAAGCAATTGCCAGATTCTCCAACTTCAAAGAACGGATATAGGGTGCCAGCACCGTCGAACCGTAAAGGTGGTCTACCGGAATATCAAAAAATCCCTGGATTTGGTCTGCATGCAAATCCATCGTCATGATGCGGTCTACCCCGGCGGCATGCAAGAGGTTTGCCACCAACTTCGCGCCGATAGCCACACGCGGGCGGTCTTTGCGGTCCTGGCGGGCAAAGCCGAAATAAGGAATCACCGCAATGACTTTGTAAGCCGACGCACGTTTGGCGGCATCAATCATCATCAGCAACTCCATCAAGTTGTCGCTGGGCGGGAAGGTCGACTGCACGATAAACACATGGTCCCCACGCACTGTCTCGTCGTAGGAAGTAGCAAATTCTCCATCACTGAAACGCAACAGAGTCTTTTGTCCGAGTTCCAAATCCAACGACTTGGAAATCTTTTCAGCAATGTATTTGCTGTTTTCTCCGGAAAAAATCTTCACTTCGGAAAGGTTTGACATAATATGACCGTTTCAAATATTTGTTGTACAAAAATCTCTTTCACTTTTAACCGAGGCATAACCGCCTGAAGCGTTATACGCTGACAAAATTACGCAAATATTCGATACCAAAAACACGAAACAGAAAATAATTGCATCCTCCTGCCGGAAGTTGGGACTTTTTGCCTATCTTTAAACCGCCGAAGTAAACACAACGTGCAATCACAAAACAATAAAAACAAATAAAAACATGATGACAATTGAACAGTATTTAGAAGAAAACAAAGAACGTTTCCTGAACGAATTGTTTGAATTAATTCGCATCCCCTCCATTTCCTCTGAGGCAGAGCACAAACCCGACATGTACCGCTGTGCCGAGAAATGGCGCGAGCTCCTCCTCGCCGCCGGGGCTGACCGTGCCGAGGTCTACGAGACCGCAGGTAATCCCGTGGCATACGGCGAAAAAATCATCGACCCCGCCCTGCCGACTGTCCTCGTTTACGGGCACATGGACGTGATGCCGGTCGACCCAGTGGAACTGTGGAACACCACCCCCTTCGAACCCGTCATCCGCGACGGCAAAATCTGGGCGCGAGGAGCCGACGACGACAAAGGACAATCCTTCATGCACGCCAAGGCATTTGAATACCTCGTGGCTACGGGACAACTGAAATGCAATGTGAAATTCATGATTGAAGGCGAAGAAGAAATCGGCTCTCCCAGCCTGCCGGAATTCTGCCGCCAATACAAAGACATGCTGAAATCCGACATCATCCTTGTGTCCGACACCAGCATGATAGCCCCCGACACCCCCTCCATCACCTCCGGGCTTCGCGGCTTGGCATATTGGGAAGTGCAGGTGACCGGTCCCAACGCCGACCTTCATTCCGGCATTTTCGGCGGCGCAGTGGCTAACCCCATCAACGTGCTCTGCAAAATGATTGGCGACATGATTGACGACCACGGGCACATCACCATCCCCGGATTCTACGACAACGTACTCGAAGTCAGTGCCGAGGAGCGTGCCAAGATGGCAAAAGCGCCTTTTGACCTCGAAAAATACCAACAATCACTCGGCATCCGCACCGTCCACGGCGAAGAAGGCTTCACCACCGGTGAGCGTACAGGCATCCGCCCCACCTTTGACGTTTGCGGCATTTGGGGCGGCTACACGGGCGAAGGCGCCAAAACCGTCCTCCCCTCCGTAGCACATGCAAAAATCAGCTGCCGCCTCGTGCCCAACCAGAAACACGAGCAAATCGCGCAGCTTTTCAAAGAATATTTTGAATCCATCGCGCCGGAGTGCGTGACCGTGAAAGTGGAATACCTGCACGGCGGACCGTCATACGTTTGCCCCATCGACCTCCCGGCATACCAAGCAGCTGAACGGGCATACGAGGAAGTCTACGGCAAACAGCCCATCCCCGTGCGTTCCGGCGGCAGCATCCCTGTTATCGCCTCCTTCGAGGAAATCCTGGGTGTAAAATCCATCCTTATGGGCTTTGGCTTAGGCAGTGACGCCATCCACTCCCCGAACGAAAATTACCCTCTGGAACAATTCTTCAACGGCATCCGCACCATTCCCCGCTTCTACAAGCATTTCTGTGAAATCGCCCGCTAATCCGGGCACATACAACAGCCGGGCTTCCTGCCGCAAGACAGCAGCCCGGCTGCTTTTTCCACTCTAAAACATAAAGCAAAATCCTTTCTTTTGTGAAACTTTGAATCGCTCTATCTCCAAAGCAAGCGATTTCTTCAACTGTCCTGCCATAAAGTCCATAAAAGAGTGATTGTTTCCCTCTTCTTGGCATTGACGCAAGGAAAGTATATAGGCTTCTCTATCTTCTTTGAATACCTTGACCGGAAAAAGGTGATAGCAAAATTGAATATAGTTCATCAGCAAGCGGGCAGTCCTGCCATTACCATCCACCCACGGATGTATAGTTACTAAATTAAGATGGGCATTGAAACTCAATTCATATTGTTCACAAAATGTCCCCGCGGACTTTTGCTTCTCTTGAAGAATCGCACAAAGTTCATCTACCTTGGCAGGAACTTTCAGATAGTTCATATAAGAACGTCCGCCAACACCAGCCGTAACACCGCATAGACGGAACTCCCCTTTCGAGGAATCGAAAGAACCGCCCGCTACGTTGTGTACGCTACCGGTAGTCCGCATCAACATAGCATTAAGCTTTTGTAAAAAAGCAGAAGTTATAGGCGCAGGACTGTTAGATTCTGCTTTGGCAAACTCATACGCCTGCTTCAAGTCCTCATTCATCAGATGATGCGCAAGTGGCTTTCCTTTGGCTGTTACCCCTTCGTCAAAGAGAAGTTGTGTGTCAAGCTCCGTAAGCGTGGAGCCTTCAATGGCTGTGGAATGGGTGATAAGAGAGTACAGGTAGTACTTATCATAGTCCACCGCTTCATGGATGCCAAGTTCCTGAAACTTTTGATACAACTGCTTTATCTCTTGCCAAACACCATGTTCCATTGCTATCTATCTTTATACAATAAACTTTATTTCCCTCCAAAGATAATACATTTACAATGTCCAGCCAAAGAAACCCCCTGCTTAATACCACATTTTTTTGCACGTGCAGGGGACTGCCGCTTCGCGGCTTACCACGTCGAATACACCGCAAACCTTGTCTTCCGCGCGGGCGTGGTAGGAAATTCCAGGCTGCGCCGCAGGACGGGGACGCGCTCGCCGCTAAACTCCAGTTCCACCCGTCCGCCCTCTGCCGGAAGCGGTACGCGGGCGTATGAAATAGCATAGGGGAGCGTCTGCCAGTTGCGGGTGTCTGCCTTCTCCGTGAGGGCGTTGGCAATGCCCACGGCAAAGCCCAGCCATTGGTTCTGTTTCGAGGCTACTTGCTTGATGCCCTGCTTCACGGCAACGCGCAAGAGCGAATTGGAAAGCTCCCTCACCATGCGGTCGCGCAGGCATTTGAAGGCAATCTGATTGACGTCCTCCACTTCCTCCAAGGGATAAACAGCCTCATCGTTCCTCAACACCCCCTGCGCATACACCGGCTTCCGCTCTACATACTGCGGGAACACCACGCGCACCACATTCACGTCCGCCAGGCTGCTGCGGTCGGAATCGCTGTAACCGTCTGCCCAGAAAAAAGGAATGTTCAGCCCCAACTCTGCATTATGGAACACCACGCCCCCGTCCCCCTTATCGATTTTAGTAAAAGTAATTCCCCACTCGTTCTTTACCGGACCAAAACCGTTCAACCAGAAAACCACCGCTTCTCCGCCCGAAATTCCCGTTTCCGGCTGGTACGTACTCCCAAACTCCCGCTCATACGCCGCCAGTTCCTCCCGAAAGCCCAATGTGTACGCCGTGCGCAACAAATCCCGCTTCAGCTGCTCCGGAGCCCCGACGCCGAAATTCTTTACATAATCGCTTTCATACGTCTCGTATGCATTCCGGTAGGCAATAAACGCATTGTTCGCATCCCCCGCCGCGTCGTATATCAACCCCATCAGCAAGTGCGCGAAAGCGTCCCGCTGGTAACGGTTTTTGTGGTCGGGATACTTGGCGTTCAATTGCTGCAGGCGGATGTTGATTTTCCGCGCCTCCACGAGGGCATCCTCCATATTGTCCATAAGCAGGTAATTCAACGCCTTGTACACGTTAATCATAATCACCTCGAAATCCTCCGGCTTATAAGCGCGGGCTTCCGGATTCGACACCAACACCGCCGCCTCCGTGAGGGCATTTTTCTGCTGTTCTTCAGTCAAACGTTCCGCCGTCTCAAAAGCGGCATTGCTCTCCGCCCGGTTGCCCAGCATAAAATGCACATACCCCAAATTCAGGTAATAGAGAATCTGGTTCTTTTTCCGCGACTGCCACTTGTCTTTCTTCAGAAGCTTCTCCGCCTGCTCGAACTCGCCGTCCCCGACAGCCTGTTGGAAAGCCATGCTGCGCTGGTACCAGGTGGCACACCCGGACAACAACACGCACACCGCGCACAACAGCAACACCCGACGCATGACCGTCCTCCTTCCTCAGAGCTTAAAACGCCCGGTCGCTGACCTGTTTTTTGATTTTCTTATCACCCATCCACACCACTTCGTTGGACTCCAGATTGGTCAATTCCAAATCCACCTGGTAATACACCACCTTTTCCTTCCGATAGGTATCAACAATGCTGTTGATGGTTCCCTGCAGGATAAAATCTGCTCCCAGCTCCAACCCCCATTTCTTGGCAGTCTCCGGCAACGTATATCCTTGGTTCTGCTCATAGCGTTCATCGCGCAATTCCTGCCGCTTCTCCCCTGCCTGCACCAGGCGTGCGCTGCCGTCGTTAATGATTGCCTTCTCGATATCCTTGATAAACGTCTCCGAATTGATGTGCTCATGGCTCTTGTTCGTCACCGTCCCCACGACAATCACCGGGCGCTTGTCCCCGTGTGCCGCCTCATAGACCGGCAACCACCGCGCATGCAGGAGGTCGTTAATCATTTCCTCCGACACCATCTGCGAATCCGTGTCGTTCCAATTTCCACTCAAATCAATGACTTCGCCTGCGTCCACGCGCGAAACCTTCCGGTTGGCACAACTGCTGACTGCCACCGCCAATACCAATACCGCTAAAACAATACCCAATTTTCTCATAACAAACTGTATTTTAAAATCATTCTTTTCATTTCTCCAAACAAATCCCATGCCACACGCCGCCTCATCCGCCCCGATTCGTGAGCCGCCCCACCATAATCCCGCTCTGCGTGCGGTTCCCTGCCAAATACGCCGCCAGCGGCTCCTCGCTCAGCACCACCCTCCCCCGCTCACTCGACGCATGCAACAAATACACCTCCCCGTCCTCCACCACGGCAAAACCGAGATGCGACGTGTCCAACCCCTCCACCGTCGTCGTAATCAGGATTACATCCCCCGTCTTTATCTGCGCGGCAACCTCCTCCACGCGCTCCTTTGGGATATAATAATACGTCCGTGCACGGATGGAATCCTCCACCATCCGCATCTTCTCCCGCAACGCCCCGCACACCTTCAACGCCGGATAAGCCTCCGCATGCGCCGTCATGAAATTCACCTCCGGGGCATACCGCTCCCCGCCTAATCCACAAGTCACATCCTCCAATATCCCCGCCCGCACCATCTCTGCCAGCCAATCCGAAGAATAATGCAACCGCGAAGCATAATCCCACGCCTCCCCGTCCCGGTAGCGCAACCGCACCAACTGCCCCACAAACGCCTCCTCCGTCCGCTCCCCGCACCCCTCCGTCAACGCCAGTGCCAACACATTCTCCACAAACGTCACGCAATCAAACGCCCGCAAATTCACCACCACCCGTTCCTCCGGCGTATCCCCCAGCGTTCCCCCCCCATACGGCATCCCCTCCAAAAAACCTCCCCACCCAACCACCCGCTCTCCCGCCGGCAATCCCGCCAGCTCTCTCTCCTCCGCATACTGCCAGAACCGCCCGAGCATCTCCCTGTCCGCCTCCCCAACCATTCCCCCCTTCCACGCCCCCGCCAACAACAATCCTATTAAAACAATCCAATACATAACTTTTCCTTTAGTCCCACAAAGATACGCCAAAAACCGCACAACCAAAAGCAAATCTCTCCGGAAATCCACACCCCGCCTGCCAAGTGGCAAAAACGGTGCAAAACAGCGGGAGAAACAGGTCAAAGCCTATATTTCCCTTACATTTCACTTACACGTAAGTTAGATTCCTATTACAGGATGCTTATATGATAAGCTATCTTTAACCTATTCTTATTATATTGGAATAGGATGATAATAGGTTTATAATAGGTTGAGAATAGGTTTATCTCTAAATGAAATGTAACTCAACTGTAAGTTAAGTGTAACTCAAATATAGCTTCTGCCCCTGTTTTACACGGGTGCTGGACAGCTTCCGGACAGGTTGCAGACGAGGATTGGGGCAAATTTTGCCTCATTCGATAGAATAAAAGCGGGTTATTTGTCGGGCATTTTGTTTTTCTGAGGGGAATCATTATTTTTGCGAAAAGTTAGAATTGGATATGGGAAAAGTGATACTTACCGGCGACCGTCCTACGGGACGTTTGCATTTAGGACATTATGTGGGTTCGTTGAAGCAGCGCGTAGAGTTGCAGAACTCAGGGAATTTCGACAAAGTGTATATCATGATTGCCGACGCGCAGGCGTTGACGGACAATGCCGACAATCCGGAGAAGATACGGCAGCACATTGTGGAGGTCGCGCTGGATTACTTGGCTTGCGGCATCGACCCGGCGAAAAGCGTGATTCTGATACAGTCGCAGATACCGGAGTTGTGCGAATTGTCGTTTTATTACATGAATTTAGTCACGGTGTCGCGGTTGCAACGCAACCCGACGGTAAAGACTGAAATCAAGATGCGGGGCTTCGAGACGAACATTCCGGTCGGATTTTTCACCTATCCCATCAGCCAGGCTGCAGACATTACGGCTTTCAAGGCAACAACTGTGCCGGCGGGTGAAGACCAGGAGCCAATGTTGGAACAAACACGCGAGATTGTGCGGCGATTCAACAATACCTACGGCGAAGTTTTGGTAGAGCCGGAAATCCTTTTGCCGGGCAATGCGGCATGCCTCCGGCTGCCCGGTACGGACGGGAAGGCGAAGATGAGCAAGTCGCTGGGCAACTGCATTTACCTTTCGGATGACGCAAAGGAAGTGAGCAAGCGGGTGATGGGGATGTACACCGATCCCGACCATTTGCGGGTGAGCGACCCCGGCAAGGTGGAGGGCAACGCGGTATTCACGTACCTGGATGCATTCTGCCGCCCGGAGCATTTCGCTGCGTACCTGCCCGATTATGCAAACCTCGATGAACTGAAGGCGCATTACCAACGGGGCGGGCTGGGCGACGTGAAGGTGAAACGGTTTCTGGATGCCATCCTGCAGGAAGTACTGGAACCCATCCGTGCACGCCGCAAGGAGTACGAACAGGATATCCCCGGCGTTTACCGGATGCTGAAGCAAGGCAGCGAGGCGGCACGCGAAGTGGCAGCACGGACACTCGATGAAGTGCGGCATGCGATGCGTATCGATTACTTTGCGGACGAGAAATTAATCGCGGAGCACACACTCAATTACGGTCATACACAGAGATAAGCCAAGGAAGCGAGGGCTTCCGAGAACTTATCAAAATGAAAAGGGCACGCCGTGACGGCATGCCCTTTCTTATGTATTTCTACTCTCTTTTCCCCTTCATTTCTCGTTCAAACAGGTTTGCAATCTGCTTGATTTTCAGATGGGGATTTAAAATCCCCAGAATTTTTTGCTGCCAGATTGCAAATCCGGCAGAACGATACTTATAGTTTTTTACATCAGCGCAATGGCGCGTTCCATCCGGCGGAGGGTCTCTTCCTTGCCGATGATTTCAATGACGTCGAACATGTGGGGACCTTTGGCAGCCCCGATGATGGCGACGCGGAAGGGATTCATCACTTTACCAAAGCCGAGTTGTTTCTCCGTAATCCAGGCAGAGATGACTTTTTCGGTATTGGCAAAGGTATAATCGTCAATGGAGCGCAGGATTTCAAGCAATTCGCACATCAATTCCTTTGCCCCTTCCTTCCAATATTTCTTGGTGTCCTTCTCCACAAACTCCGTGGGGGCGGTGAAGAAGAAACGGCAATCTTCGTAGAGGTCTTTCACAAAACTGTACCGCTCTTTCATGAGGGCGCAAATGCGCTCCACCTTCTTCGGCTCGTAGGGCAAGCCGTCGGCTTCCAAATAAGGGCGCACGAGTTCTGCCAGCTCGCTGTCGGGCTTGGCGATGAGGTATTTGTGATTGAACCATTTGGTCTTTTCCGGGTCGAACTTCGCGCCGGATTTCTTTACGCGGTCGAGGGTGAACAAGTCGCACAACTCCTGGAGGGTAAAGATTTCCTGGTCGGTGCCGGGATTCCAGCCAAGGAGGGCAAGCATGTTGATAAAGGCTTCGGGGAAATAGCCGTCCTCCTTGTAACCGTGCCATTTCTCGCCGGTAGCAGGGTCGGTGAACTCCATGGGGAAGACAGGGAACCCCATCTTGTTGCCGTCGCGCTTGCTGAGCTTGCCGTTGCCGACAGGCTTGAGAATCAAGGGCAGGTGAGCAAATTCAGGCATGGTGTCCTCCCAACCGAACGCCCTGTAGAGCAACACGTGCAGGGGCAACGAGGGCAACCACTCTTCGCCGCGGATGACGTGCGTGATGCGCATCAGATGGTCGTCCACGATATTGGCAAGGTGATAGGTAGGCATGCCGTCGGATTTATAGAGCACCTTGTCATCGAGGAGCGAACTATTGAAGTGCACCTCGCCGCGGATGATGTCGTGGAGGAGCAAATCCTCGTTTTCGGGCATCTTGAAGCGGATGACGTAGTGGGCTTGGCTGTCAAGGAGACGCCGCACCTCATCAGCAGGCATGACCAGCGAATTTTTGAGGCTGCCCCGATGGGCGGCATTGTATATGAAAGTCTCCCCCCGGTTCTCGCACTCCTTGCGGAGAGCATCGAGTTCCTCGGCGGTATCAAAAGCATAGTAGGCATGCCCGCTCTCTACGAGACGGAGGGCATATTCCCTGTAGATTTCCTTGCGCTCGCTCTGGCGGTAGGGACCGCAATCGCCTCCGGCACCGACACCTTCGTCGACGGTGAGCCCGCACCATTTCAAGGATTCAATGATATATTCTTCCGCGCCAGGCACATAGCGGGTCTGGTCGGTGTCTTCGATTCGCAAAAGAAAATCTCCCCCGTTGTGGCGGGCGAAGAGATAGTTGAAGAGGGCTGTGCGCACTCCTCCCAAATGCAAGGCTCCCGTGGGACTGGGAGCAAATCTTACTCGTACTTTTCGTTCCATGTGTATCGTTGTTTATGTCAGATTACGATTCCCTGTTTTTCAGTATGCTGCGAAACAGTTGCTTGGCGTATGCCACGGCTTCGCGGATGGCGGTCTCGCGGGAAGCGATGCCGCTGAGTATCGGCTCGGCATGATTAAAAGGATTGTGGGGGTCATCGGTCAGGAGGTAAACGGTGTACTTGCCGTTTTTCCCGTTTTTGGTTTTACTGACCAGCCCGAACCACACTTCGATTGCCCGCTCGCCGACGTATATGGTGCGTTTTACCCTGTACATCAGCGTCGTCTTTTAACGTTATCGGGCTTCTGGAAGTTCAGTAAAGTGATAATCACCACGAGGCATGCCATGGCGGCAATGTTGATGTACACCGCCGTCTTGGGGTCTTCCGGCGCAAGGAGCGTCACCGTGCTCGAAAGCATGATGAGGAAAGCTGTCAGAATAATCAGTATCCGTATGATTTTCATATTATAATTTTAAATGGTTCTTGACGGGGTTGGCATATATTTCCAGGAAAATGTTGTTCAACAGGGAGACATTGCCTTCCAACCGGTCGATTTTTTGCGTCATGGTACGGATGAAATTTTCTTTTTCCTCCGGGGTGTAAAATGCACTGAACTTGTTGACCGAATGCAGCAAATCGTAGGCGATGTAGTTGTTCGGCCACAGCTTGTAGTTCTTGTGGATTTTGTCGTCGATGAGGGCAGCAAGGGCTTCAATCCGGTCGTTGTGGGACGCGAGGGCGTCAATGGATGCCAGTTCCTCGTCCGTGAGGCGGTCGATGTGGAAATGTATCCTGCCCTTGTAGTCCTTCAAGCCGGTAATCATGCTGTTCATGTCGGCTTCGGGGGTCTTGGTGTATTCGCCCACGGAGCGGATATATAGCTCCTGCGTCTTGAGGGCGTCGCACGGCTCCCATTCGTAAGAGATGGCAAGCGGCATGAGGCGCAGTTCTTTGAAATTCTCGGCAAACCCGGAGGGACCGCTGATGCGCAGCATTTTCAGCAATGCCTGCTGCACGCGGTCGTCGCCATTCTTGGTGCGTCCCTCTTTTTCGGCAATCCATACCGAATATTCGTTCTCGGCGATGGTCTCACGGATGTACTGCGAACGGAGCGCCGAGCTGCTCAGCATCTCGCGCACGGTGATGTCGCGCTCGATGACAAAACAGGAGTCCAATTTGACAAAATCGGTCACCCAATCGTTTATCAAGAGGTTGCTGCCGATGGCAGGGCGGGTGTACTTCGCGCCGTGCTCCCGCAGCAGCACATTGAGGATGGCTGAATCCAGGATGATGTCGCGGTGGTTGGACATGAAGGTATAAGAGAGATTGTTGTCCACCAAGTCCATGCCTTCAATCGTGACGCCGTCGGTCGTCATGTCCATTAACCTGCGGACAATCGGTCCAAAGAGATACTCCTGGAACTGGTCTTTCGTCTGGATTCTTTTCAGCATGGCAATGATGGGGGCTTTGTCCAACTTGAAAAGCTGTTTGAACAAATCCAAAAAAGCCTCTGATTGGCAAAGCCTCTCCACTGCCGCAGGGACTTCACTATCGTAATAAGGCCGGATGCTGTCGAATTCGGGATTCGATGTCATAGTATTGCGTTAAAGTTAAATACTAAGTGAATATTCACTCGTTTCCGGGCACAAAGATAATGAAAGTATGTGTTATTCCGTCCTTCCGGGGTAAACTTTTAATGCCGCAGCCAGCACTTCCATCGCTTTTTGCAGGTCGCTTATTTTCAAAACATACGCAATCCGGACTTCATTTTTGCCCAAACCGGGGGTATGATAGAAGCCGCTTCCGGGGGCAAGCATGACCGTCTGTCCGTTGTAATCAAACTCTTCCAAGAGCCATTGGGCGAATTTTTCGGAGTCGTCCACGGGCAATTTCACAATGGAATAAAAGGCACCTTGCGGCTTGGGGCACACCACGCCCGGCATCCGGTTCAGGGCTTCGACCATGAAGTCGCGCCGGTGGACATATTCTTCATGCACTTTGTGGAAATACTCGTCGGAGGTTTCGAGGGAGGCTTCCGCTGCGATTTGCCCCAATGCCGGCGGGCAGAGACGCGCCATACCGAACTTCAGGGAGGCAGCCAGCACGTCCTTGTTGCGGGTGATGATGGCTCCCACACGGATGCCGCACTCGCTGTAACGCTTGGACATGGAGTCGAAGAGGATGGTATTCTGCTCAATCCCGGGAATGTTCATGACGGAAAAATGGGTTTGCCCGTCGTAGCAATAGCGCCGGTAGACTTCGTCGGAATAAAGGTAAAGGTCGTGTTTCTTGACGATTTCCGCAAGCGACTCCAATTCCTCGCGGGAATAGAGATAACCCGTCGGGTTGTTGGGGTTGATAATCACGATGCCCTTGGTGCGAGGCGTGATGAGCTTCTCGAATTCGCTGACGGGAGGAAGAGCAAAATTGTTTTCTATTTTCGCCGTGACCGGCACAATTTTCGCGCCGACCATGACGGCAAATGCGGCGTAATTGGCATAGAACGGCTCGGGGATTATGATTTCGTCACCCTCGTTGAGAGTGCTCATAAAAGCGAAGAGGATGGCTTCCGAACCGCCGGTAGTAATTAAAATATTTTCTTCCGAAATGTGAATCCCCAAGCGCTGGTAATAGCCTGCCAACGCCGAACGGAGGGTGTGGTTACCCGCAGAATCGGTGTATTCAATGACCGAAATCTGCAAACGTCTGACGACTTCAAGCGCAATTTCGGGCGTCGCGATGTCGGGCTGCCCGATATTCAGGTGGAACACTCGGATGCCTCTTTCTTTCGCCTGATTGGCGTAAGGCACTAATTTTCGGATAGGTGAGGCGGGCACTGCCGCCCCTTTGTCTGAGATTTGTAACATAATTCTTATCTTGTTGAAAGTTCGTAGTTGTCTTTTTCAAAACAGCCCTCAAGATAGAATTAAATTTACAATCCTGCAATCGTTTTTAATTTTTCTATGTTCAATAAGACTATTTTACGTCCCAGGGAGTCGACCAGCCCTTCAGACTTGTAATCGGATAGGAGGCGGATGACGGTTTCGGTGGCTGTCCCGACAATGTTGCTGAGGTCCTCGCGGGTGATGTTCAGTTTCAACGTGCCGTCCTTCTCCATGCCAAAATCGGCGGCGATGGTGAGGAGCACTTCCGCCAGGCGTTCGCGTACGGATTTTTGGGCAATGTCGCGAATGTAATGGTTCGACTCGCCCAGTTCCTTGCAGGCAATTTGCACCATGTCGTAGGCAAAACCGGCATTGCTCTTGATGAGGTGGAGCAACGCCGCATCCGGGATATAACACAGGATAGCATCCGTAAGGGTTTCCACGGAACTGCATGCCGGCTCGCGGCGGATGACGGAACGGAAGCCGAAAATATCGCCTTCGCGGTCGAATTTGATGATTTGGTTCTTGCCTTCGTGCCCAGTCTGGTAGATTTTGATAATGCCGCTGTACACGAAATAGCAGCCTTTGATGCGGGCGCCTTCCGAATAAACCTGTTCCCCCTTCTTGTAATAGCGGACAGCTCCGGGCGCCAGAAGGCTTCGGGCTTCGTCGGCTGTCAGCGTAGCAAAGGTGCGTTTCAGCTTCTGATAGCAGGCGTCAAGTTCAGGCAATGGGATTTTCGGGTTCATAGGTCGTGTCGCTGTTTTCATTTTTAACTACTGATTCCCGGAGTGCCCGGCTGATGCTTGCCGCGTCATATCCACATTCGGCATAAAGCTGTTGTTGTGTGCCGTGCTCGATGAACCTATCGGGTATGCCGAGACGCACCAAGCGGGTGGCATAGCGGTGTTCCGCCACAAATTCGGCAACGGCACTGCCCAAGCCGCCTTCCACCGTGCCGTCCTCCACAGTCAGCACAACCGGGAATTGCCGGCAGACTTCGTGCAGGAGGGTTTCGTCTATGGGTTTCAGGAAGCGCATGTCATACCAGGCTGCGGAAACTTCCGGAGTCATCCCGATGGCTTTTTTCGCTTCCATGCCGATGGCTCCGATGGTAAGCACGGCAATGTCCTTCCCCTCTTTGAGGCAACGTCCTTTCCCGATTTCCAACTCCCGGAAAGGCGTGTGCCAGTCAGCAAGAAAACCCTTGCCTCGCGGATAGCGGATGGAGAACGCTCTCTGCCCCGGCAATTGGGCAGTGTACATCATGTCCCGCAATTCTGCCTCGTCCAAAGGCGCGGCAACCGTGATGCCGGGTATGCAACGGAAATAGGCAAGGTCATAAGCGCCGTGGTGGGTTGCCCCATCCGAACCGACCAGTCCTGCCCGATCTAAGCAAAAGACTACGTGGAGTCCCTGGAGGGCGACATCGTGAATCACTTGGTCATACGCCCGTTGCATGAACGAGGAATAGATGTTGCAGAAGGGTATATAACCTTGGGCTGCCAGACCGGCAGAGAACGTAACGGCATGTTGCTCGGCAATGCCCACGTCGAAACAGCGGTCGGGCATCTCGCGCATCATGATGTTGAGGGAGCAGCCTGTGGGCATGGCAGGGGTAATCCCGATGATTTTGGGATTCGTGCGTGCCAACTCCAAAATGGTGTTTCCGAACACATCCTGGAATTTGGCAGGCATGCCGGGTTGTGAGTCTTTGAGGATTTCACCGGTTTCCGGGTTAAACTTTCCGGGGGCATGCCAGATGGTCTGGTGGGCTTCCGCTTCCTTGAAACCTTTGCCTTTGACTGTAATGCAGTGCAGGACTTTGGGACCCTTGATGTTTTTCAAGTCACGGAACACCTTGACCAAGTGTTCCACATCATGCCCGTCCACCGGACCGAAGTAACGCAATCCCATAGCCTCAAAAAGATTGCTCCGCTTCAGCAGCATGCTCTTGACGCTGTTGTCGATGTTCTGGATAAAACTCCGCATGCCGGGACTGATGCGGTTGAGTTTCCCCAAGACGTTCCAGACGTCCCCTTTGATTTTATTGTAGGTTTTCGACGTGGTAATGTCCAGCAGGTAGTCGTTGATACCGCCGACATTCGGGTCAATCGCCATGTTGTTGTCGTTGAGCACCACCAGCAGGTTCGAACGATAAACACCCGCATTGTTCAATGCCTCGAATGCCATGCCTCCCGTCATCGCACCGTCGCCGATGATGGCAACCGTCTGCCTGTCCTCCTCGCCGTTCAGCTTGGCTGCCACTGCCATGCCCAAGGCGGCAGAAATCGACGTGGAGGAATGCCCCGTGCCAAAAGAGTCGTACTCACTCTCGCTACGGCGCGGGAAACCGCTGATGCCGCCGTACAGGCGTTTGGTCTTGAACTGCTCCTTCCGCCCGGTCAGAATCTTATGGGCATACGACTGGTGCCCTACGTCCCAAATGACGTTGTCGTAAGGCGTGTCAAACACATAATGAAGCGCTACCGTGAGTTCCACCGTTCCCAGGCTGGAGCCCAAATGCCCCGGATTTTCGGCACAATCGTCTATGATTTTCTGCCGAACCTCACGGCACACCTCGGGCAACTGTTCCTCCGGCACTTGCTTCAGGTCTGCAGGCGTATTGATATGTTCAAGCATGCTCATAAGTCTCTGTCTACAAGCTCACTGGAGGTCAATACACCACAGTTCCTATTTCTTCGCCTTCCATCACCCGCCGCAAGTTGCCCTCGACATCCATGTTGAATACCACAATCGGAAGGTGATTCTCCTTGCACATCGTCGTAGCAGTCAAATCCATCACTTTCAGCCCGCGGTTGTATATCTCATCGTAAGTAATCCGGTTGAACTTCACGGCGGCAGGGTCTTTCTCCGGGTCGGCAGTGTAGATGCCGTCCACCCGCGTGCCTTTCAGCATGACATCCGCCTCGATTTCAATGGCACGGAGGCTGCTCCCCGTGTCGGTCGTGAAATAGGGATTTCCCGTCCCCGCGCTGAAGATGACAACATAGCCCGCCTCCAGGCATTCCACAGCCTTCGCCTTGGAATAAAACTCCCCGATGGGCTCCATGCGGATAGCAGTCAATACCTTGCTTTTACAATCCACATTTTCCAATGCAGAACTGAGCGCCAGGCTATTGATGACCGTTGCCAGCATCCCCATCTGGTCGCCCTTCACCCGGTCGAAGCCTTTGTCCGAACCGCTTAGCCCTCTGAAAATGTTACCCCCTCCGATAACGATTCCTACCTGAACGCCCATGCCGGCAATCTCCTTAATTTGCCGGGCATAACTCTCTACGCGCTTGGCGTCAATGCCATATTTCTGTTCCCCCATCAGCGACTCTCCGCTCAACTTGAGGAGTATTCTCTTGTATTTCATCGTATTACCAATTAGTCTTGATTTGTTTGCAAACAGCAACAAAGTTAGGCATTTTTACCGACACATGGAATAGTCTCCAAAATAAAAATCCCCCGCCACCCCAAAGCGGTTGCAAAAGACAGGGGCAATCGCCTGTCTCCATGAACTTCCCTCCGGATTCGCCCTGCTTCCCCACAAATTGCCCATAGGTTTCCCGTATATTTCTCCCCACCTTCTTGCACCTTGGGTGCACCCTCCGTGCACCTTCCGTGCTCTGACGAGCACCCAAGGAGCCAGCAAGGTGCACGGAGGGTGCAAGAAGGTCAAAAGAAACCCCATAGAAACCAAGCAACAAGGGTGTATAAAAAGAGGCGTGTCCACCGGACACGCCTCATCGAAAATCATTTATCACGACAAATTATTGGAACAATGTCGGATTGTATAATTCTTCGTTCACGGGAACACCCCATTGCGGGTTCAACTGAATCACAATGTTGGAAATCGGAAGGATAAATGCCTCTCCATTCACATCAGCCGTGTAGGTTTGGCTCCCAAGTTGATGAGTGATGGTCGTCTTGCTCCAAGGCTTACCGGCATCCAAAGCGTAACGCTTGATATCGAGGAAATGTTGGTAGGTACCGATAGGCAATTCGCGACGACGCTCGTTGAGGATTTCCTCTAAGAGTTCGTCTTGCGTCAATGATGCTCCATTGGGCAAGTCTGTTTCGGCGGTTGTCGTGCCCTTGTAGCGGAACTGCCGCAGGAGGTTGAGGGCGTTCAGGGCTTCGGGCAAGGCACCGGTGCGGGCGTAGGCTTCTGCGCGCAACAAGAGCAGTTCGGAGGTGGTGTAGCCTTCGTTGGTGAGCATTTTCTCATCGCGGAAATAGTAGAGCTGCAGCCCGTCACTGTAGGTCTCGCCACTGATGGTGGTGGAAAAACCGTTGTCGCGCAGCATGAAGAGGTCATAGCGCAAGTCCTTCTCCTGGTCGAACAGATTCCGGTATTCCTCGGTGGGGTAGGTACTGATGCCACCGACCGCCGCTTTCCGGTACATAATGTTCTCCCGGTGGGTAGTCAAGCCAATCAGGTTGTCCTCACCCTGCAATGCCAAATCCACTTTGGGGTTTACCTCATCATCGCTGATAACCTCATCGTCGGCGAGGTCATACGAGAAGTTGTTGAAGTTGTAGAGCATCGCTTCCACGCTTCCGCGCTGGGCAAGCACCTCGTCCCATGCCATGTTGGCGTAGGTCAGCATGTTGTTCCAGTCCCTCATGTACATGTAGTAATAGGACATCAGGACATGGAGGGCGGGAAGCCCGAAACGGCAAGGATTGCTTACGTTCTCCGGGATGCCTGCCAATGCGTCGTCGATGTCCTGCTTCACGTATTGGAAAAGCTCTGCCGTTGTCGCCCGCTCGGGGTTGGCAACCAAGGGCTGGGAATTGGTGCGGTACGGGATGGTCTGGGTGTCGTTAGTCCCGTTGGGGTTGTACATCGGTCCATAAACCAAGCCGAGGTTCAGGTAAGTCCAGGCGCGGGCAGCTTTTGCCTGTGCAATTAACGAGTTGGCAACTGCACTGTTACTTTCTGTTGCTACATCATTTACGCCATTTATCAA